>JBCBHL010000005.1:0-50442 GCA_038525605.1 Bacteroidota bacterium | reverse complement strand
GTAAGAAACCCCCTGAGCTCTGGTTTCTTACACAACAGGAGTTCCGGCTATGATCGGAGCGATGATGGTGCTTACGGGACAGTGGTCAGGTGCCGGAGTTTTTAATGTAGAAGAGTTTAATCCGGATCCTTTTCTTGATGCATTGAATACTTACGGGTTGCAGTGGCATGAAAAGCACGGGATTGACCTGGAAATGGATTAATACGAAATTATATGAAGGAGTCAATTCCCAGCCCTTGTTATGTACTTGATGAAAACAAGCTTAGGAGTAATCTGGAATTAATCAAGCAGGTTAGTGATAGGGCGGGCGTTGAAATTATCCTTGCTTTTAAGGCCTTTTCAATGTGGTCCGCATTTCCTGTGGTGAAAGAATATATTGCCGGTGCTACTGCCAGCTCATTCAACGAACTCAGGTTATGCAATGAAGAAATGGGTGTCAAAGCTCACGCTTATTTTGTTGCTTATAAGGAAAACGAAATAGAAGATGTTCTGAAAGGTAGCAGTCATGTTACCTTTAATTCTATCAGTCAGTTTAATGCATTCAAAAAGCAGATTTCCGGGCATAAAGATCAGGTTAGTTTCGGATTAAGAGTCAATCCGGAGTATTCGGAAGTGTCTACAGATTTGTATAATCCTGCTGCTTCACATTCCAGGTTGGGTGTAACGGTCAATCAAATGCCAGACGTTTTGCCTGATGCAATTTCCGGTTTGCACTTTCATGTACTATGTGAATCTGATTCTTTTGCATTAGAAAATACGCTGAATGAGTTTGAAAAGAAGTTTGCCAAGTACCTAAAGCATGTTAAGTGGATCAATTTGGGAGGTGGTCATCTCATCACCCGAAGTGGTTACGACATAGAACACCTGATTCAGGTTTTAAAAGAATTTAAGGAAAGGCATGATGTTTCATTGATCATGGAACCGGGGAGTGCCTTTGCCTGGCAAACAGGAGATTTGATTACGACTGTAGTAGATGTGGTAGAAAATGGAGGTGTTAAAACTGCTATTATTGATGCATCATTTACATGTCACATGCCAGACTGCCTGGAAATGCCATACAAACCAACCGTGTCAGAGTCGGTAGCGGAAGGGATTAGTTACAACTTAGGTGGATTGAGTTGCCTTGCGGGTGATTTTATAGCTGATTTTAGATTTGAAAAGGAGCTAAAGGTGGGAGATAGAATTACCTTCGAAGATATGATTCATTACACGATGGTAAAAACGTCTACATTTAATGGTATTTCTCACCCATCAATCGGAATCATCGACCAATCAGGACAGTTTCAGCTTGTCAGAGAATTTAACTATGAAGACTTTAAAAACAGGCTTTCCTAGTTTTCCTGATTTTTTATTTTCTTTGGTTTTAGCTTTCCTTTGAAATACAAGTTGTATTCTTCACAGGTGAGATATCCGGTTCCTTCGGAATAAGGACAGGTTTCATAGGTATTTCCCATAATACCCTTCGTAATTCTAACACCCGTTCCACGACAGACGGGACATCTCATTTTATCCTGGCTGTAGCAATCAAAATCATTGCTGAGATCATTTTCAATTTTCGCCAGTTCATCTTTGTTTGCTTCCAGGTACTTCTTTTCGGCCTGTTCGAGATATAGTTTCGCTTCTTCATAAAAAGTACCGCTGGTACCTTTTAGCTGAATGTATTTACTGAGCCAGTTAATGCTTTGTTTATATTCGTTGAGGAAGAAAGAGTTTTTTCCAAAGAAAAATGCCATTTTGTTAGGTAGTGGTTTCAAACGGTCAATGACTACAGTAAATTTTTGATCTGCTTTCACATACTCCTTCTGATTCATCAATATCACACCCTCATCGATCATTAGTTGCAGCTGCGACTCTTCAGTTTGCGCAAAAGTTGTCGTATTTATCAAACTAAAAAGAACGATTATAAAACTAAGTCTTTTCATAAAATCCGGATCAATTGTAAATTTACATATATTGTATGAAGTCCTATTAATTATTTAGCAATATGTATGCCGTTATTGACATAGAGACAACCGGAGGAAACCTCAAGTCCGGTAAGATTACAGAAGTGGCCATCTTTATCCATGACGGTATTAGTGTGATTGATGAGTTCGTTTCCCTTGTAAATCCCGAATGTTTTATCCCTGCCCATATTACTAACTTAACTGGTATTACTAATGAAATGGTAAAACGGGCTCCAAAGTTTTATGAGATCGCAAAAAAAATCGTAGAAATAACAGAAAACATGGTTTTTGTCGCTCACAATGCTTCTTTCGATTACGGATTTATAAAGGAAGAATTTAGCAGGCTGGGTTATAACTATGAAAGGAACACACTCTGCACGGTTAAGTTTAGCAGAAAGGTATTGCCGGGATTTCCATCCTATAGTTTAGGGGAAATCTGTAAACATTTCGATATCAGCATCAATGGAAGGCACAGGGCTGGAGGTGATGCACTTGCTACAACAAAATTGCTGGAAATACTATTTTCCAGAGACAAGAAGAATGTCGGTAAATTTCTGATTTCGAGAAATAGACTTGACCAGCAGATCAACGAATACCTCCATATAGATCAAATCAATACGATTCCCGAATCTACAGGTATTTATTACCTATCAGATAAGGCAGGTGATGTACATTATGTTGGAAAAAGCAAAAATATCAGGAAACGACTGATCCAGCATTTCTTAAATAACTCTACACAAAAGTCCCGACAGATTATAGAACATACAGCACAAATTGATTTTGAGGTTACAGGGAGTGAGTTGGTGGCTCTTTTAAAAGAAAGTGAGGAAATCAAGCGACTGCAACCAAAATATAACTCAAAGCAACTTAGAAATTCTTATCGCTATGGCTTGTTTACCAGTATGCAGTTAGATGGAATTGTGCGTTTGGAGGCAAGGGTGGTCAAGCGGGGAGAATCGCCTATTACCTATTTTTCAACAGAGGAGGAGGCTAAAAAAATGTTGGAAGGGTTGATCAGGAAATATCAACTTTGCCCTTCAAAATGTGGAATGGAGCAGGATCTGTCTCCCAAACCATGCTTTCATTACAAGCTTTCGCTTTGTAAAGGAGTCTGTTGCCATCAGGAAGAAGTAGATGCTTACAATGAGCGTGTGGATATAGCTTTGCGAAAGATCAATTTCGAAAATGAAAATTTTATGATCATTGAAGAGGGAAGGAATGAGGAAGAAAAAGCTGTGATTAAAATCGAAAAAGGTCATTTTTCAGGTGTTGGCTATGTGCATCTTGATTTGTTGGAAGGCAATATCGATCTTTTAAAAGAGTGCATAAAAAACTATAGAAGAAATAAGGAAGTTAACAGTATTGTAAGAGGTTATTTAAGTAATCCCGGAAAAAAATCTATAATTTTGTATTGAAGTCTTGTTTGATAAGCAATTATTCCGTTTCACAGGAGTTATTATATATGACAAATTAGTTGTTATGCAAAATCTAAGAATGAAATTAACCCTGATTGGGCTTCTGATAGCTTTACTTTTTTGTGCTCATGTAAGTAATGCACAATCAACTAGATCTGTGGAAGAAGTACTCAAGCAGAGATCAGTCAAACAAACTTCCAAAAAAAAGAAAAAGTTTTCTCTGTTCAAGAAAAAGAAATCGCCCTACAAGAACGATGCTATGTTACGGGCTGAGTTCCTGGCCAGGATGAAAGACAATAAAAAGCGGAATAAAAAAGAAGCTAGATTGGCTTTAAAACCTCAGTATTCTGACCCTTCCTATTTTGGTCACAGAAGAAAGCCTAAAAAAAGACCTCCGGGGAAAAAGAAATTTTGTAAGGAGTGTCACATAGTTCATTAATCCAATAGTGTAGGTTGGAGCTTGCAGGCCATCATATAGAATATACCAATTTAAGACCTGATGTATCTCATAGGGACATCGACCAGTTGATTCGTGTTGCCATTGAAAAAGGCTTCTATGGCGTTTGCGTTCCACCATTTTGGGTGAAAAGAGCTAAGAGAGAGATCGGAAGTAACAATCTACAGTTGGTTACAGTTGCCGGATATCCCATTGGCTATCAAATGACTGAAGCCAAGGAAGCTGAAATCAGATCAGCGATAGACATGGGAGCCAACGAAATAGATTTGGTTTTGAATGTTTCAGCTTTGAAGTCTGAAATGTCCTGGGTCAAAATTGAATTTGCGAGATGTGCAAAGCTGGCTCATGAAAGCGAAAGAATTCTTAAAGTGATCCTGGAGACTTCCCTTTTAACGACAGAAGAGATTAAAACCGCCACTAAATGGGCTGTTGATGCGGGTGTAGACTACATCAAAACTTCTACAGGTTTTATTGGACAAGGAGCAACTGTAGAAAACATTAAGCTCATCAAAAGCCTAATTCCGGATAGTGTTGGTATCAAAGCATCTGGAGGCATCAAAACGAAGGAGCAGGCAGAAACACTAATTGCTGCCGGGGCTGATAAAATTGGTACCAGTTCCTTGCTGCTATGAGTGATTTAGATGTTGTCAAATATGCAGAAATCCATTGCTTCGGTTTAGTACAAGGTGTGTTTTACAGAGCAAGCACCAAAGAGCAGGCAAATAGACTTGGCCTAAAAGGATGGGTGAAAAATCTTCCCGACAGTTCAGTTCTGATTAATGTATATGGAAAATCATCAGCGGTGAATGATTTGATTAACTGGTGCAAAAAAGGCCCTTTTCTGGCAAAAGTTTCAAAAGTTGAAGTGTCGGATTTGCTGTCAAATCATGATATTGATGAATATCAGACTTTCGAAATTCACCATTAGGCCGACATCAGACCTTTTTTCTTGTATAGCTTGAAATTAAAGTGATCTAAGATAGATGAACAAATGTATTTTTCTATGAATACAGAATTCATCTGATTGTCCAGATTAAAGATGAACTTAATCAATGCCCTGGTAAAGGAAGGTTTTGATATACAAATATCAATTAGCCAGTTTTGATACTTTTCTTTCCAGAGCTTTTCGTAATGATCAACATGTGTACTACCATCCCACAATAACTCCAATTGATTGTCACCATACTGATATCTGTATACAGCTGCCAGCAAAGCGTAGGGCTCTTCCAGAAAATCATCTTTTGGGTAAGAGGCTTTTTTTAATGAGAGGACAAAATCATCTTCTATACCCAGCGGATTAAACTGGGCGAAATACAGCTTTCTGATCATCTCCAACAGGAGTGGACGCAACTCTTTCTCAAGATTTGATTGTGCCTCTTTTAAGAGGTAGTTTTTATCTGCCGGGAAATATTTCCTAGTAATCATCGATGCAAAAATAGTGATTCTATGAGATTAGAAAACAGTTTATTCAATCAAATTATCAAACAATTTGACGAAGCTTGCTTTTTCTTGGACAAAAAAAAAGGAATGATCACTCATTCCTTTGTCAAATTTTTTATTGCGTTTACTGAGGAGCTGCGGTAAAGACCCAGTTTCCTTCAACAATGTCTGCTCTTCCTGAATTATCAGTGATGGTGAAACTTAAAGTAGCAGATGTTTCGCTTACAGCCACACTAATTGCTACACCGTCATTTCTGTTAATTGTGTTAACATTTTCTTCGCTTTCGAAAGTCCAGGTTCTTGTTCCTGAAGTTGGCCACACAAGGGAAGTACCGTCAGGCTGTTGCCCGTTAGTTGTGTAAGTTCCGGCAGTAGCAGTACCACCAAAAGTTACTGTAAAACTATCCCATCCGTCAACTGGGCTGCCATCAGCAGTAGCCGAAGAAACTGCCCATGTTTTAGCTAGCAACTCAAACTGAGTTTCAGCGGCAGTTGGCCCATCAGGAGTGTCATCTCCTCCACAAGACATGAAAATGACTAAAGAAAGAAAAAATGCTGTTGTTAGTGAATTTAAAATTTGTTTTTTCATTGTATTCTTTTGTTATGAGTTCAATGTAATTATCCTCAAATTCAAAAATATATATTTTCTAAAATTATACCTAATCTAACACCGTATTTTAATGCCGTTTGTAATCAGCAATACTTATTAATTGATCACAAAACTCATACTCGTGTTTTTGGTTAGAGGCAATGACTACCAAACGATTGGGAACAATTTTTATTATGTTTTCCCGATACCATTTGATTCCTTCCAGATCCATATTGGTTGTAGGTTCATCCAGAAACAGAACGTTTGATTGTGTAAACATAGCCAGAGCTAATTTTAGTCGTTGTTTCATACCTGAGGAGAACAGTGCTATTTTTTTGTTGATGTGTTCGGAAAAGTAAGCTATTTCATAGAAATCTTCTTTACTGAAATTCTCTTCAAACTTCTTGAAGCGAAGGTGAAAATCGACGATTTCTTTTAAGGTAAATTCTTCAATGAGTTCCTGTGCCGGGGAACAAAATGAGATGTGTCTGAACCACTTTTCGTCGGGGATGAGCTTTTTTTGATGTTCGTAGGTAATTTTTCCCTTGTTCGGAACAATGATACCTGACAATAGCTTTAGCAACGTACTTTTTCCGCTTCCGTTGGACCCGGTAATAGCAGTTGTGGTACCAGTTGAAAATTGATAAGAGAAATTTCTGACAATCAGTTCTTTGTTGAAGGTTTTGGTTAAATCTTCGACAGTGATGCGAAAAGCTTGACCGGAAGTATTTTCCTTCATCAAACAGACGCTTTGATAATTCCTCTTTCAGAATTTCTGATGAAATCAGCGATGATATCTCTTTCCGTGCTTGCTGAAGTTTCGACCTCTATCTTTTTGATTGCCTCGCTGTAGTTCAAACCACCAAAATATATTTGTCTGTAGATATTCTGAATGTTGTAAATGACCTCTTTGTCAAAACCTCTTCTCTTTAATCCTACAGAGTTTATTCCGTGATAGCTGATAGGGTTACGGGCAGCCATCACGTAGGGAGGGATGTCTTTTACGACAATAGAACCTCCTGCAACCATCACATGACATCCTATTTTTGAAAACTGATGTACGGCACTCATCGCACTGATGATGGCAAAGTCATCAATATTGCAATGTCCTCCAAGTTGGGTAACATTACCAATGATGCAGTTTTTGCCAACAATACAATCATGGCCGACATGTCCGTAAGCCATGACTAGCGTGGATTCTCCAATTACTGTTTTATAACGATCAGCAGTACCCTTGCTGATTGTAGCAAACTCTCTGATTACTGCGTTATCATTAATGATTGTGGTAGTGACTTCACCTTCATATTTCAGATCCTGAGGTTCGCAGGAAATAACAGCGTGATTGTGAATCTTACAGTTTTTACCAATTCTTGCCCCGTTCATTACCACCGCACCTGATCCAATCCAGGTACCTTCACCAATTACCGTATCTTCCTCTATTGTCGCAAAAGGCTCAATGATCACATTTTCTGCAATTTGAGCATTGGGATGAATGTTCGCTAGTTGTTGACTCATGAATCTTTTCTTACAATACTTGCTGTCATTACTCCTTCACAGACCAGGTTATTGCCGACATAGCCTTGTCCTTTCATTTTTGCCAGTCCTCTTCTGATAGGCTGGAGGAGTTCACATTTGATGACCAAAGCATCTCCTGGGATCACCATTCTCCTGAATTTGAAATTCTCAATACCAAGAAAGTAGGTCCAGTAATTTTCCGGATCTGGCACAGTATTAAGTACCAAGATACCACCAATTTGTGCCATTGCCTCCACTTGCAGAACACCGGGCATTACAGGATTACCGGGAAAATGTCCCTGAAAAAATGGTTCGTTGAAAGTAATGTTCTTAACACCTGCAACGTTTTCATCATCAAGATGAAAGATTTTATCAATTAACAGAAACGGATATCTGTGTGGTAAAATCTTGGTGATTTCATTGATGTCCAGAACTGAAGGGAGCTTAGGATCATAAGGCGGTACTTTCGAAGGTCTAGTTTCCTGCATTAGCCTTTTCAGCTTTTTGGCAAAGGCTATATTAGCGGCATGCCCAGGTCGGGCTGCCAGAATTTGCGCTTTAAGAGGTCTTCCAACTAATGCCAGATCACCAACAACATCGAGCAGTTTATGCCTTGCTGGCTCATTTTTGTAGCGAAGCTCCACATTATTTAAAATACCTTCTTTCGCTACCTCAATTTTCTTATCGGTAAAAAGGCTTCTCAACCTGTTGAGCTCTTCCTGATCTATCTCTCTGTCGACAATTACGATGGCATTGTCAAGATCTCCACCTTTGATCAGGTTATTCTTGTAAAGCATTTCTACTTCATGCAGAAAACAAAATGTTCTGCAGGACGAAATCTCTTTTTTGAAATCAGCAATATCTGTCAATGTAGCATGTTGACTACCAAGTACTTTGCTGTTGTAGTCTACCATTACCGTGACCCGATAATCGTCGAGTGGTAATGCTGCGATTTCTACATCCCGATCTTTTTCCCGATAAAACACACTTTCCGGCACTTCAAAGAAATTCCTCTGAGCATTTTGCTCTTCAACACCTACTTTTTCGATAGCTTCAATGAACTTGATAGAGCTACCATCCATAATCGGAGGTTCGGGACCGTCTAGTTCTATGAGTACATTATCGATTTCAAGACCTACCAAAGCAGCAAGTGTATGCTCTACGGTGTGTACCCGGGCTCCATTCTGCTCGATAGTTGTCCCTCTGGACAGATCAACTACATTGTCAACATCTGCATCTACTACCGGTTGTCCTTCAAGATCCATTCTTTTGAACTTGATTCCATGATTGGGTCTTACCGGTACAAAAGTCATGTTTGCTTCTATTCCCGTATGCAACCCAACGCCTGAAACGGTAACCCTGTCTTTAATAGTCTGTTGGTATAACTTCATGCTTTATCAAAATCCCAGCAAATTTAAAACTCTTTGCTTAACATAGAATACAAATTCAATTAAAAACGACTTAATCCGATTAATTGATTTGTTTTTGATTGATATGATATTATTAAATTGATGTAATGACCTGCTTTGGCCAGCATTGATAATATTTTTTAACAACCTTACTGATGGCTTTAATGTTATGAAGGTCTGTTGCACTGGCTACATCTATCACTTCACCTTTTTTGGTGAGGATATTAATTGATTGACCTTTGCTGATATAAGCAGCATTGCTGATTTTCCCCTGACCAACAAAGTATCCGGCTTCTTTTTCGTTTAAATCCAGGTCTTTTTGGATAGCCTCCACGATTTTTCCTTTTTCAAACAAATCAGATTTATTACTGGATAATTTTATCTGAAAAAGATTTCTGTTGAGTAGCATCATACTCAATGTAGATAACACTTTGTCGTCGTGCTGCGCCCAGAACTTCATCGAACCCCAGATGTCGCTATCGTCAAGCAGGATAAATAAATCAATGATATCAGGATCTTCTCTAAAGTCTTCCGCACTGATATTTCTTTCCAGGAAAAAAGTAAATGCCGGAGTGGCGTCAACATGAACTCCGCTTTGTGTAAGGTGTCTTGCTCTTTTAATAATCTGTATGAGCATTTTTTCAGCACTTACCGACGTTTTATGCAAGTATACCTGCCAATACATAATCCTTCTGGCACTCAGAAAATTCTCGATACTGTATATTCCTTTTTCCTCTACTACAATGCCATCATCGTATACGTCAAGCATTTTAATGATCCTGTCAGCGCCGATTGTGCCTTCCTGAACGCCAGTGAAAAATGAATCCCTTTTTAAATAATCTAGTCTGTCTACATCCAATTGACTGGAAACGAGCTGATGGAAAAACCTTCTTTCATATTGATCAGTAAATATTTCTATCGCCAAATCCAATTCGTGATCAAATTGAACGTTGAGTCTTTCGAAGATCTTTAATGAAATATCTTCGTGATGAATATTTTTAAGGAGACTGAACTCTAATGTATGCGAAAAAGGTCCGTGACCCACATCATGCAATAAGATAGCGATTAAAGAGGCTTCATATTCTTTATCGGAAATTTCATGTCCTTTACTTCTCAGGTTCATCAATGCGCTGCTCATCAGGTGCATTGCACCGATTGCGTGATGAAATCTGGTATGTAGAGCACCTGGATATACGAAATCAGTTAAGCCCAGCTGTTTGATTCTGCGTAATCTTTGGAAGTATCTGTGTTGAATGATGTCAAATATGAGATCACTGTGTATATTTATGAACCCATAAACAGGATCATTAAAGATTTTCTTTTTATTCAAAATATTTCAATTCTTAAATTGAATGATTAAACCGTAAAGATAGACGTTATATGCAAAACTATAAGATTTTGTGGGCCGATGATGAAATTGAGCTACTAAAACCTCATATCCTGTTTCTGGATAAAAAGGGATATCACGTAACACCGGTAAATAGCGGTGCAGATGCTCTTCAGGAAATCGACCATGATACTTTTGATGTTGTTTTTCTCGATGAAAATATGCCCGGGATGAGCGGATTGGAGACTTTGAATTACATTAAGTCTACTCACCCCAATATTCCAGTGGTAATGATTACCAAAAGTGAGGAAGAGCATATAATGGAAAGTGCCATCGGCGCTAAAATTGCGGACTATTTAATAAAGCCGCTAAACCCGAGTCAGATACTGATTTCTGTTAAAAAAATTCTGGAGGATAAGCGAATCATCGCGGAGCATACCAATATGGGCTACCAGCAGGATTTTAGGAAATTGAGCATGGCCTATTCCGATGATATGAGTTTTGAAGAATGGGCGGAAGTATATAAAAAGCTGGTCTATTGGGATATCGAAATTGATAATTCGGAAGATAAGAGCATGTCTGAGATTCTGGACAATCAAAAGACTGAGGCCAATAGCTACTTTTGTAGTTTCGTCGAAGAAAACTATGAAGACTGGTTAAATGATCCCAACGCTGAGAAACCGATTATGTCTCATCAGCTGATGAAGAAAAAAGTATTTCCACTGCTGGAAGAAAAAAAAGTCTTCTTTATTGTAATTGATAACCTGAGATATGATCAATGGGAAATTCTTGAGCCGGAGATCGCCAGGATGTTCAATGTTTCATCCAAAGATTACTATTACTCTATCCTTCCAACAACAACTGCCTATGCCAGAAATGCCATATTCTCTGGTATGCTGCCTTCACAAATGGCAAAAACACATCGGGACATTTGGGTTGGTGAAGATGTAGAAGAAGGAAAAAATAATCAGGAAGGTGAATTCCTGAACCGACAGCTGACAAAAGAAAGGCTCAATATAAAAGCCTCTTATAATAAAATAATCAGGGCTCACGAAGGAAAGCAATTAGTAGATAACTACAAAAATCTGATGAATAATGATTTGAATGCCATTGTTTTCAATTTTGTAGATATGCTGTCGCATGCAAGGACAGATATGCAAATGATTCGTGAACTGGCTCCCGACGAATCTGCCTACCGATCTATTACAAAGTCATGGTTTACGCATTCCAGCCTTTACGATCTGTTAAAAGCATTGTCTTACGAAGATGTAAAGGTGGTCATCACTACAGATCACGGCACCATCAGAGTGAAAAAGCCTTTTAAAATTATTGGCGATAGAAATACCAATACGAACTTAAGATATAAGCAAGGTAAAAACCTGGGATATGATGGCAAAGATATTTTTGAATGTCGCAAACCCGAATCTTTCTTTCTACCGAAGGTAAATGTGTCGACTTCTTTTGTTTTTGCCATAGAAGATAGTTTTTTTGCCTATCCTAATAATTATAATTACTATGTTAATCACTACAAAGACACATTTCAGCACGGCGGAGTTTCACTGGAAGAAATGATTGTTCCGGTGGTTACGCTAGATCCAAAGTAAATGACATTTGAAATTGCTGTACCTGAAGAATTGGAGGCGGTAAGTAAGTATCTGATCGAAAATTTTTCGGATAATAATATCTGGATTTTTCGGGGAGAGATGGGGGCTGGAAAAACTACACTGATAAAATCTATTTGCGATGAATTGGAAGTCATTGATATTGTCAACAGCCCTACATTTTCGATCGTAAATGAATATCTGACTGATGCTGATGATACTGTTTATCACTTTGATTTTTACAGGATTGAAGACGAAAAAGAGGCGATTGATATTGGTACGGACGAGTATTTTTATTCAGGAGATTTATGCCTGATCGAGTGGGCGGAAAAAATACCATCGATGATTCCTGCCAAATACATTGAAATAAATATTAACTTGCAGGATAGTTTGAGTAGAAAAATTTCTGTAAAACGGCATGGTTGATAAATTGAAGGAAAATGTTGTTTCGCTGGCGACAGAGCAGGCACTTTATCCGCAGGAGGCTCCTGCAAAACTGAAAAAAAAGAAAGGAGCGCTATTTATTGGTGTGCCTAAGGAATCGTCTTTTCAGGAAAATCGTGTCAGTCTTACGCCGGAATCAGTGCGTGTGTTGGTCAATAATGGTCATTCTGTATGGGTAGAAACGGGTGCCGGAGAAACCTCTAATTATTCTGATAATGAATACAGTGATGCAGGTGCTAAGGTCATTTACACGCAAGAGGAAGTTTTTCAGGCAGATTTGATTTTGAAAGTAGAGCCGCCTACTCTGGAGGAAATAGAACTAATGCGGGAAGGCGTGACCCTCATGTCTGCGTTGCAATCTGGTCGTCAGACAATCGATTTTTTAATAGCGCTTAACAGAAAAAGAATAACAGCACTTGCTTACGAATTTGTCGAAGATAAAGTTGGTGGATTGCCAATTGTTCGAGCTATGAGTGAAATTGCTGGTAGTTCGGTAATGTTGATTGCAGCAGAATATCTCAGTAGCGCGAACAACGGTTTGGGTATCATATTAGGAGGGATTACAGGCGTACCTCCTACAAAAGTGGTGATCCTGGGAGCTGGTACAGTTGCTGAATATGCAGCGAGGGCAGCATTAGGATTAGGTGTTGATATTGCGGTGTTTGACAATCAGATTTATAAGTTAAGAAGATTGAAACATGCCCTGAATCATCAGGTGTATACCTCTACAATCGATCATGCTACCCTGCAAAAAGAAATCAAGAGCGCTGATGTGTTGATTGGGGCAATCAGGCCGGAAAAAGGACGAAACCAATGCATCGTTACCGAGGAAATGGTCGCTTCTATGAAAGACGGTGCAGTGATTATTGATGTGGGAATCGATCAGGGAGGGTGTATAGAAACCTCGGAGATCACTAGCCATAAAAACCCTGTTTATAAAAAGCATGGGGTTACTCATTATTGTGTGCCAAACATAGCCTCACGAGTGGCTAGAACTGCTACCAATGCGCTATCTAATATATTTACTCCTATGATTCTCCAAATAGGAGATGCTGGAAGTGTGGAGGATATGATCTTTAGTCAAAAATGGTTTATGAAGGGGATTTACGCTCATAGAGGAGGTCTAACTAACGTTCATCTAGCCAGAAAATACAACCTCCCCTTTAAAGATCTTAATTTGTTGATCGCAGCGCGCTTCTAAACTCAGTCTTTTTTGTTGAATATAATCACAGAATTATTCTGAGAATTGATCAGCAAAAGCTTATTGCTTTCTAACTTAAACTCAGATGATTTTTGAAAAGACTCAATAAACGACTCTGACACAGGATCCTGATCGTATTTTGTGGTCATCAACCCTTTAACAGATATCTCCTTTTTAGATTTAATCTCATAAATACCCGAAAAGAGATTCTTTCCGTTCACTCCCGAAAACTTTCCTATATTTCCTTCAACAGTACATTGAAGTGAAATATCTAACTCTGCAACAGGGAGTGACTCATTTGACTTTACGTATTTTTCAATTTTCCAGAAACCGACTAAGTCTTGTTCACTGGGTTTGAAATAATCAAATGAAGTTAATGCGATAAATGTGAATGATAGAATTGAAACAGTTATAATCTTTTTCATAATACTTAAGTTTTAACAAATTGGATGACTAGTGGCAAAAATATTAAATAAGTGATAAAATAAAAGCACCATCGTACTTAAAAACAATAATTATATCGAATACCCCCAAAAGCAGGTACAAAAAAAAGACCCCTGAATCCAGGAGTCCGTTGTAATCGTATGTGATTTTTTTATCCGAGACTTTTGATAGAAGCTTCGATCGCTTTAATTTTTGCTTCAGCATCGGCCTGTTTCTTACGTTCCATTTCAATCACTTTTTCAGGAGCATTTTGTACAAATCGCTCATTGCCAAGTTTTTTCATAACCGAATTTAGAAAGCCTTTCTGATATTCCAGGTCTTTTTGTAAGTTCGCTTTTTCTTCCGTTGTGTCAATTTTTACAGCATCACCGATCGGAATAAAACATTCATTGGTGCCTGACATGAAAGAAATACTATTTGGCACAATTTTATCCGTAAATTCAATTGAAGAAAGGACTGCCATCTTACTGATCAATCCCTGATACTTATCGAAAACAGATTTATCAGAACATTTTAGGAGTAAGTTCAATGGCTCATTACCACTAATTCCCTTCGAATTTCTTGCGTTTCTAACAGCTGTTACCAGATTTGTCACAGTTTCGAACTCTTCAATAATTTCCTTGTCAAAATTCTCAATTGCTGGCCACTCAGAAACAATCACACAGTCATTATCAGCTCTCTCTCTGATTTTATGCCATAATTCTTCGGAGATAAATGGCATAAACGGATGTATCAGCTTCATCACCTTTTCAAAGATCAGAATAGTCGCATCATATGTCGTCCTGTCGATTGGCTGCTCATAAGCTGGTTTGATCATTTCGATCAGGTAGCTAGCCAAATCATCATAAACCAGTTTGTAGATGCTCATCAGCGCATCAGAAAGTCTGAATTTAGAGAAGTGATCTTCTACTTCCGTTAATACCTGATTGAATCTGTTGTTGAACCAGTCGATGGCCAACTGACTGTCAGCATTGCTTCCTTCAAACGTCTTAAGCTGTTTGATGAACCTAAATGCATTCCAAAGCTTGATAGAAAATTTCTTGCCCTGGTCACAAAGTTTTTCGTCAAACAACAAATCATTACCGGCGGGAGAGCTGAAAAGCATTCCGGTTCTCACGCCATCAGCACCGTATTGTTTGATCAGATCAAGCGGATCGGGCGAATTTCCGAGAGATTTCGACATCTTTCTCCTTTGCTTATCACGAACGATACCTGTCAGATAAACATTTTTGAAAGGTTTTTCGCCTTTGTACTCATATCCTGCAATGATCATTCTAGCCACCCAGAAGAACAGTATTTCCGGTGCTGTTACCAGCGTATCAGTAGGGTAGAAGTAGTCAAGTTCAGCATTGCTACCTTCGATAATTTTACCGGTTTTCTCATCGAAATGAGGCTCTTTGAAACCATCGAATACAGCCTCTGGCCATAGCCATGAAGATGCCCAGGTGTCCAATACATCTTCGTCCTGCTTTAGATCGCGAGCTGTCAATGCTGCATTGCCGCTTTTCTTTTTTGCCAGCTCAAGTGCTTCTTCTGCCGAAGCTGCTACCACAAAATCATTTTCTCCTTCACCAAAATAATAGGCAGGAATTCTATGTCCCCACCACAACTGTCTGGAGATACACCAGTCACGTACGTTTTCCATCCAGTGGTTATAGGTGTTCTTGAATTTTGAAGGGTATAACAAAATTTCATCATCCATTACCGCCTGATGCGCCTTTCTGGAAATATCTTTCATATTGATGAACCACTGTAGTGAAAGTTTAGGTTCAACAACCGTATTAGTTCTTTCCGATCTACCTATCCTAGTAATGAATGGCTTTTCTTCTACCAAAAGTTCAGCAGCTCTTAGGTCTTTCACTATCTGCTTTCTAATATCGAAGCGATCTCTTCCAACATATTCAGGTACTTCACACTTCTCGTTCAATGTTCCATCAAGATTGATTGTATCGATTACCTCCAGGTTGTGTCGCTGACCAATTTCATAATCATTAGGATCGTGAGCAGGCGTTACCTTTAGGCATCCCGTACCGAAATCTAGTTCAACATAGTCATCGCCAATGATTGGGATTTCTCTGTTGATAAATGGAACCAACGCTTTTTTGCCAATCAGGTGTTTGTGTCTTTCGTCGGAAGGATTAACAGCAATAGCTGTATCACCCATAATTGTCTCAGGCCTTTGTGTGGCAATAATCACCTGCTCATCACTGTCTTTGATGGCACATTTTACCGAATACAAAAATGAGTTTTCTCCACCTTCCCGGTAAATTACCTCTTCATTGGATAATGCAGTCTTGGCTTCACAATCCCAATTGATCATTCTCAGACCTCTGTAGATATATCCTTTATGATATAAATCGATAAAAACCTTGATAACAGCCTTGTAGTATTCATCATCCATCGTAAAGGATGTTCTTTCCCAATCGCAGGATGCTCAGAGCTTTTTTAATTGCTCAAGAATAATTCCGCCATATTTTTCTTTCCACTCCCAGGCATGCGTCATAAATTCATCTCTCGACAAATCACTTTTTTTGATGCCTTTTTCTCTGAGCATCTTTACCACCTTTGCTTCTGTGGCAATGGAAGCGTGATCTGTACCGGGAACCCAGCAAGCCTCTTTGCCCTCCATTCGGGCTTTTCTAATTAGAACATCCTGTATGGTATTATTGAGCATATGCCCCATGTGAAGTACACCAGTGACATTCGGAGGAGGAATGACTATGCTGTATGGTTCTTTTTCAGGGTTTACCTTAGCAGAAAAAAAGTCTTTTTCCAGCCAATACTGATACCATTTTCCTTCAATTTCCTCCGGGTTGTACTTCGTAGACAACGACATACGATTCTTCATTTAATACCAAAAATCAATTTGGTGGTTACTAATAATTATGATTGTTGAACGATCCTAACAAGCCACTGAACTGATAAATAAACAACTGATAAACAGCTTCTTTGATCATTCATTTTAAAAACATTTTCCAGTGATGTTTCCACTCGTTTAGCAGCTGGAAAAATGTCGAACGCAAAACTAATTCTTCTGAGTATTATTTAAAGTGTTTTGGTGAATTAAGAATAATATTTTATCGATTCTAATGGTGTTTTAGGACAAAGTCTTAAAAATGATTATTTGATGCTTTTTGAAAAAATATGTGAGAACATTGAAATATTCTTTTTATTTTAACCCCCTTAAAACAAAATATCCATTGTTTTGATTGAATTTTTAGAAGAACATATGTTTCAGTGCCCATCGAAAACTTTCCTTGGAATGCACTGCCCGGGCTGTGGAATGCAAAGATCTTTTATACTCTTGCTGAAAGGAGAGATTGCCGAATCTTTTTGGATGTATCCAGCCCTGATACCGACAATTTTAATGGTGGGATTTTTAGTACTGCATATCATAAGAAAGTATAAGTATGGTCATGTAGTTTTATTATATTTGTTTATTTTGAACATAGGATTATCAATTTTTAACTATATCAATAAATTCTAATATGGAAATGAATCAGAAGCTGCCTAATGCTACCGCTACTCTGGTACTAGGTATTTTATCAATTGTAACTTGCTGGTGCTATGGTGTTCTCGGACTGATACTGGGGATCGTAGCAATGGTAATTTCAAAGAAAGCAGTACAGATGTATAAAGAATCACCTGAGAGCTATTCAGATTATGGAAACGTAAAAGCTGGGAGAATCACTGCATTGATTGGAATTATACTATCATCAATTTACTTAATTATTTTTATCGTAATGCTATTGACAATTGGATTTAGCGGTTACCAGGAAATGCTGCAGGATTACAGTGGAGGATCATTCTAAAGGATCTATATTTATAACAATATTAGGTTGCCTTTGTAGGAAGGCAACCTTTATTTTTTAAACTCAATTTAAACATGCAACAAAAACTTCCAAACGCTACCGCAACGCTTGTCTTAGGAATTTTATCCATTGTCAGCTGTTGTTGTTTTGGTTTGCCCGGGCTAGTATTTGGTATAATCGCTTTGGTGATCTCCCAAAACTCAGTTAGAATGTATCGTGAAAACCCTTCGGAATATTCGGACTATGGAAATTTACAAGCCGGAAGGGTCATGGCCATAATCGGGATCGTATTATCCAGTTTTAACCTTATCAGAATGATTGTGATGCTGATAATCTATGGAACTATGGGTTATGATTCCTTTATGGATGGTTTTGATAGCGGTGATTTTGATTTTTAGAATAATAAAAATGGCTTTGCGAATCAATCACAAAGCCATTTTAACCATGTTTAAAAGGCAAATCCCTTTTGAAATTCGATCATTTCCTGTTTAAAATCTGTCGATTTGAATCTTTCAACCTGATCATAAAGCTTTGAATCGGAACTAACTCTTAGTTCCCATAAATTCATATGCTGATTCATGAAAATAAATTCCAAATCAGGATAAATATCTTTCATTACATCCACGATATCCAGAATCTGCATGCTTTTATCGACTATGTTGTAAGTACCTGATGCCACTTCCGATGTGATTACTTTTTCGATCATTTCCACCACATTGAACACATGGATAAAGGCCCTGGATTGTTTTCCATTGCCATTGATCTGAATTCTTCTTTTAAAATTGGCATCAAACATAAACCTGTTGATGACAGCATCAAAACGCATACTCTTGCTATACCCATAAACATTTCCACAACGCAGAGTGATATTTTTCTCAAGAGACTTTAGCCTGCTGACATGCTCTTCGCCCCTAAGCTTGCTGATCCCATAATAGGTATTGGGAGAAGGAATGCTGTTTTCGCTGCATTCTTCGTGATTAGCACCATAAACAGAGGTACTACTTAAGTATACCAGATTTTTGACATTACTTTCTTCAACAGCATAAGTAAGCTCCGCAGTTCCCCAATGATTGATTTGCTCGTAAAAGTGAGGGTCATTATTAGCGAAAGGGGTAGTCACCTTAGCCGCCAAATGTACCACCGTATCAACACCAACCAGGCTTTTTCTTAATAGCCTGCTGTCCAGAATATCTCCATTGACAAAATTGAGTCTCGTATCTTTTGGATATTCTTTCCCCAGAAAGAAATTGGCATGTCCGATACTCAAATTGTCATATACGGTAATTTCCTTGATTTCTTTATTCTGCAATAAGTATTTAGTAAGTTCAGTCCCGATGTAACCGGCACCTCCTGTAATTAGAATTTTCATTTCTAAATTTTGTAAAAAAGTGAAGTTTTCATGAAAAGTTTATTTCACAAGATCAGTGTGTAAACCACATTCAACCTTGTTCAAGCCATACCACCTGGCTTCTCTTTCCTGCATTTCAGGATCGATCTTTCTGGTACATGGTTCACAACCGATACTTAAATAGCCGTTAGCATCCAAAGGATGTCTGGGTAGGTCGTTTTCTCGGATATACTTAAATATTTCTTTGTTGTTCCAGTCAAGCATTGGGTGAAACCTCATGGTATTGAATGGAGCGGGCTGCTCCACTTTCATTGCCTTTCTCACGGCACTTTGGTCTGCTCTCACACCATTTATCCAAATATCATATGAAGCCAGGATAGTTTCCATTGGTTGAGTCTTGTTGAGATAGCAACAGTAGTCAGGATCTGTGGTAAACATAAACCGGCCATTGTGATCCCGTTGCATCATACGGGGGGTACCGGATTTGATGTCGATTACTTCCAGACCAAACTGCTCGGCTACTTCATCTCTGAAAGACATTGTTTCAGGAAACAAATAGCCGGTGTTGATAAAATACACTGGAATTGTATTATCAATCTTGCTGATGATATGAAGCATTACAAGACTATGCGTTTGGAAAGAAGAAGTTGTAAACAATTTCTTTCCCTCTTTCTTGTAAGAATTAATCTTCTGTTCTATTTCCTGTATCGTCATTCCGTGAATATTTGATGTAAAACAATAACGGAATGCTGAGAATTTCAAAAGATTCAATTTTTTTTCCAAAAAAAACTGAACCCGTCAGGAAATAAGTCGTATTAATTTTTAACTTTGAAATGCAAAGTACTTTTATGAAAGAGAATATCGAATACTTAAAAGACCTCAGAGATGTAAAGCAATTGATGGAGAGATCCTCCAAATTTATCTCTTTGAGTGGGTTGTCAGGAGTTATGGCAGGTCTTTACGCTTTGGTTTGCGCCTATTTAGTTTATCAAAACATGTATCAGGAGATAGATTATGGTGGGAGTGGACAGAGAATACTTGTCGATTCGTCAGAAAACAGACAAATGATGTTTATATATGGTTTGTCGACATTGGTGCTGGCATTTGCGACAGGTTTTTACCTGACGTTGAAAAAAGCAAAAAGAAATCAGCAAAAGGTATTTGGTAAACCGGCGTTTCAATTGTTTTACAGTTTGTTGACGCCTCTTGTGGTAGGTGGGTTGGTCTGCCTGATCTTGATAAGCAAAGGTGAGATTTTATATATTGCACCGCTGACACTTATATTTTATGGACTAGCACTAATCAACGCCAGTCAGTTTACCTACAGTGATATTAAGGGGCTGGGCTTTGTTCAATGTATACTTGGAATCATCTCCCTGTATTTTATTGGTTACGGATTGGTGTTTTGGAGTCTTGGGTTTGGTGTGAGCCACATAATTTACGGTGTGATCATGTATAGAAAGTATGATAAACAATGAAACAGTGGTTTCACTATTTGGATAAAGCGTTTGAAAATAAGATCAGACTGGGGCTGATGTCGCTGCTGGTGATTAATGATGATGTTGACTTTAACAGACTCAAAGAGTCACTGGAAATCACCGATGGCAACCTGGCAAGTCATCTAAAAAACCTGGAAAAACTGAAATACATAGAAGTGAATAAAGAGTTTGTTGGTAGAAAACCCCGAACCACCTATTCCGCTACGGCTCAGGGGCGGGAGGCATTTCAGAAACATGTGGAAGCCCTCGAGAAGTTTTTGAAAGAAAGATAAAAAAATTTGAATTATTACTTTGAAATACAAAGTACTTTTAAACTAAATAAATTATGAATCAGAAAAATAAAAATTTTACCAAATCGCTTTCTTTTAAGCTGATTTCGATTGGGATAGTCATCATTGTATTGCTATATCCGATGTTCAGAATCCAGAGTTTGATATCTGAGCGTGATGCTAATAGAATTCAGGCGCAAACCGAAGTAGGCAATATGTGGGGTGGAGAGCAAATACTGGAAGGTCCAATAGTCATCGTACCTTACTGGCATTATGAACAGATCAATGAGGAAGTCATCAGAACTAAAAAACAAGCTAAATTTTTACCTGAAAAGCTCAAGATTGACGGAGAGATCAGTCCGAAGACATTAATCAGGAGTATTTATGAAGTAATTGTGTATTCTTCAGAATTGAAAATAGAGGGCAGCATTTATAAACCAGATTTGGAAAAGCTGGGAATCAGCAATAAAGAAGCCATCTGGGAGGAGGCTCAGTTACAAATTAGTGTTTCTGATATTCGGGGAATCAAAGAAAACGTAGTGATCAACTGGAATGGTCAAACGACTGAATTCATTCCAGGTGTAGAGGGTAGCGATGTCTTCCGAAATGGTCTTTCTATTCCATTAAGTTTTAAAGAAGAAAATGCGCTAAATGAGTTTGCTTATACCTTGAAGTTGAATGGGAGTCAGAATTTATCATTTTTACCACTGGCCAACGAAACCAAAGTTAAAATTAACTCAAGCTGGGATTCTCCAAGTTTTACAGGTGAATACGTGCCCTACAACAGAGAAATTTCCGATGAAGGTTTTCTGGCAGAATGGGGTGTTCTGAGTCTTAACAGAACTTTTCCGCAGCAGTGGAAAGATGTGAAATATGCTTTGAATCAGTCTGCTTTTGGAGTCAGTTTGTATCAGCCTGTCAACCTGTATCAAAAGTCAACCAGATCAGCGAAATATGCAATTCTGATTATATTTCTTACCTTTCTTACTTTTTTCATCATAGAGAACCTGGGTAAAAACCTGGTTCATCCGATTCAGTATGGAATGATTGGGCTGGGTCTGACAATCTTCTACACTTTACTACTTTCCTTATCTGAATACATCGAGTTTCACTGGGCTTATCTGATTGCTTCCTCCATGATTACAGCAACGATCAGTGGTTATTCAATATCTCTTTTTAATAATGTGAAGAGAGGATTAATGGTAGCTGCTTTTATTGCTTTTCTGTATTTGTTCATTTTCATCATCATCCAATCTGAAGATTATTCCTTGTTGATCGGTAGTTTCGGACTTTACATCACATTGGCGGTAGCCATGTACTTTTCAAGGAAAATCAACTGGTATAAACATAAGAGCCAGGAAATCACAGAAGGGGCCTCACTCAGTGGTGATATGCAATGATATCACAAAAATCTGATTCATCTTCCATCGGATGTAAAAATCAGGGCTCGGTTTTTATCGGGTCCTGTTTTTCTAAAATTTCTATCAAAGCCAGTCCTGTTTTAACTTGTGAGCGGCAATGATGCCACTTAATGTAACGCCGGGGATTTCCTGACCGGGGTAGGCAGTGTCTCCGCAAATATATGCTTTGTGTCCATCCAGTCTGGCGTCAATCATTTGCCATGGTTTGATGTTTTTAAACTGCGGATAACCTCCAACAAATCCGAAAGCTCTTCCGGTCCACTTCTCCCACGATTTTTGAGCAGAAGCATGCTGATAGATCATGTCTTCTTTTTTTAGGATACCATAACCTTCCAATGCTGCTATCACTTCTTTTTCTGTAGTTTCTTTATCGAAAAAATGATTTTCCGGATCTTTGAGATGTGTGCTGACAGAGGCAACTCTCATGCCCTTCAGGTCGCAGCGAGAATGATCATCGGGGTGATTGATACTCACAAAAATACTTTTCGATTCAGTTCCTGCCAGTGGTTTTTGTAAATGGATTTGATGATGAATACTTTCAAACTTTTGATCTGACCTAAAACCGATCCCCATTTGAAAAGCACTGTTTAATTTTTCTGATGGCAGCAGCTTTTGAGTAATTGATCCGCGATACTTTCCAGGATATAAATCGATAGTGTTATTGATCGGTAACCCTGAGATAAAATAGTCGGCGGAGTAACTGTCCTTTTTGGTTTGCACGTTGTATCGGCCATCATGTGTAACTTTTAAGATCGGGTCTCTCAGAATTAATTCGCCACCTTTTTCTTTTATATAATTTACGAAGGGCTGTACCAAGTTCATCAAACCGCCATCTACATAGCAATTTGTGAAATTCGTGTAACAAAGTGCTGCTGCACCGAATAAAGCATTGACTTCCTGTCTGTGATTTTGAGCCGTTATCAACAATTGCTCATCAATAAAATCTAAAAACGCAGGATTGTCGGCCAGCTGATACTTGTGCAGTAAATCCTCTATCGTGAAAAAGGCATATCTCCCATATTTCAAATGTGTGAGTGAGGCAAGTTTTAATGTTTCAACGAAATCTTTGATCAACGAAATCTTTGAGTCTGGTAGGAGGAAAATTGAGTTGTTTCGAAGAATTACTCCATACAAACTGGCTGATTTCATGGCACTTAGTCCAAAACTTCCTTTGTTTTTCGGGATTGCCAAATTTTAGCCCGGCTTCTTCGATCCATTGGTTTAAATCCTGATGTCTTTGTAACTGTTGACCATTTTTCAACTGAACGACCATCGGAAGGTCTAACTTTCTGTAATTGATTTGAATGCCTGTTTTGTCCAGTACATACCTTAGTGGCATGCCATCGTCTACGCTACAAGGGTCGTCGCACCGCTTTCAAATACAAAACCTTTTCGCCAATAGGAACTGGTACAGCCACCAGGAAGGTAATTCTGCTCAATAATGCCTACATTTAGGCCTTTATGACAAAGAAGCGACGCTGCTGTAAGAGAACCCAGTCCACTACCTGCAACTATAGCATCGAAATGCTTCATTGATTTTTTTTGTTTAATTTTTTAGAGCAAATGTTAAACAAATACGATTGGTATTATGTTTGCTACTTAAATTGATTAGATCTTAATGAGAGTTTCAGTATTTAGAAAAGAGCATTTTAATGCTGCACATCGTCTGCATAATCCACAATGGGATGATCAAAAAAACGAAGAGGTTTTTGGGAAGTGTAATAATCCAAACTGGCACGGGCATAACTATGAACTCATTGTCAAATTGACGGGAGATATAGATCCGAAGACAGGATATGTTTATGACATGAAAGTTTTAAGTGATTTGATTAAAGCTAACGTTCTTCAAAAATTCGATCATAGAAATCTCAATCTTGATGTGGAGGAATTCAAAGAACTGAATCCCACGGCAGAAAACATTGTTATCGTGATTTATAACATACTAAGAGAAAAAATAGATACTAAAATAGATTTAAGCGTTAAGCTGTATGAAACAGAAAGAAATTTTGTGGAGTACCCCGCAGGATAATTCGGTAAACTAAAAAAGCAAGCAACAAATGAATAATAATCAAATAGAAAACGAAGAAATAGATTTATATGGAGATGATCATATTGGATCATCAAGTGATACCCCTTTAAGACCTGATGCCTTCGAAATGGACGAAGATCTTAAAATGGAATTGATTGAGAAGCACTTTAGAGAAATCATGCATGTGTTAGGCCTGGATCTAACAGATGATAGTCTGAGTGGAACACCCAGAAGAGTAGCGAAAATGTACGTTAAGGAGGTTTTTAGCGGACTTAACCCAATGAATAAGCCATCGATCAAGTTGTTCGAGAATAAGTACAACTACGATCAGATGCTGGTGGAGAAAGATATAACTTTCTATTCCAATTGCGAGCATCATTTTGTGCCTATTCATGGAAAAGCACATGTAGCATATATCTCCAGCGGAAAAGTAATAGGTTTGTCTAAAATCAACAGGATTGTTCAATACTATGCGAAAAGACCGCAGGTTCAGGAGCGTTTAACGATGCAAATTGGTAATGAACTAAAAGAGCTGTTGGAGACGGAAGACGTGGCAGTAGTAATGGACGCAACGCACATGTGTGTCTCTTCCAGAGGAGTGAATGACACCAACAGTAGGACAGGTACAGCATTTTTCAGTGGGAAATTTAAGGAAGATTCAGTGAAGAGTGAATTCCTAAATTATATCAACTCAGAAGCTGGTAAATAAACAAAATATCAGAGGTCGTCTCAAAAGTCGTGAATTGCGAGGAAACGAAGGGCTCCACCCCGGACAATCTCTTTCGTAAAATATGCATTTAAACGAAATAGAGATAGCCCGCTTCGGCGGACCGACACTTCGTTCGCTATGACGAATCGCAAACTTTTGAGACAGCCTCTTTTTTTATGGATTCTTTATTAAAGTTTACCGATAAAGGAATTTTTTGCGGAGCAGGTAATTTTTTCATAGATCCCTGGAAGCCTGTCAATAACGCAGTTATTACGCATGCACACTCAGATCACGCGCGCTGGGGTAGTAAACATTATCTGGCACATTCAGACAGTAGAGAGATATTGAAACTCAGGTTGGGTAATGAAATCAAACTCAGGACCGTTGATTACAATGAAGAGATTCTTATCAATGGTGTAAAAGTTTCTTTGCATCCGGCAGGACATATTTTCGGATCGGCACAGATCAGAGTTGAGCACAAAGGCGAAGTTTGGGTAGCTTCAGGAGATTATAAAACAGAATCTGATGGTTTTACTGTCGATTTTGAACCCGTGAAATGTCATACATTTATAACAGAATCTACATTTGGCTTACCTGTATTTAAGTGGCAAGAACAGTCTGTGATCATTGATGAGATTAACAGCTGGTGGAAAGAAAACAAGGAGGCTGGTAAAACAAGTATTTTGTGTGCTTACGCGTTGGGGAAAGCGCAAAGATTATTAACTGCTGTCGATCAATCTATAGGAGATATTTACGTACATGGTTCTGTCGCTAATGTCAACGAAGCACTTTCAAATAATGGTGCTGTTCTTCCTGAGACGATCAGGGTAACCAACGAGATCGACAAATCTTTATACAAAGGAAATCTGGTCATCACGCCAATGTCGGGATTAGGCTCCTCCTGGGTCAATAAATTTTCACCCTATGAAACAGCAATGGTTTCAGGCTGGATGAACATCAGAGGTATGAAAAGAAGGCGTGCCGTACAAAGAGGTTTCGTATTATCGGATCATGCCGACTGGACAGGTCTCAATGAGGCGGTAATGGCCACCGAAGCTGAAAGGGTATTTGTCACTCACGGCTATCAGTCTGCATATGCCCGCTTTTTATGCGAACAGGGGTTAGATGCGCAGGAGGTAATTACACAATATGAGGGGGAACAATTGACCGGACAAACGGAAGAAAAGCTACAGTAACGGTTCCTGACAATCACAATTTTAATATTCAACATCTATATATTTTTTTAATAATCAGGTTATGATATCTTTGCCGTCAGTTTTTTGAAAATTACTATAATTCATGGAGAATATAATTTATTTGCCTATAGCCCTTGCAGTCGTCGGATTGCTGTTCATGATCGTCAAGATGAATTGGGTAAAGAAGCAGAACGCCGGAAACGAGCGTATGCAATCAATTTCAAAAAGTATTAAAGAAGGAGCACTTGCCTTCCTAAGTGCAGAATACAGATTACTAGTAGTGTTTGCACTGATCGCATCAGTGTTATTATTTGTTGTATCATTATACGCTGATAGCACGCACTGGATGGTGGTACCGGCTTTTATTCTTGGAGCTATCTTTTCTGCATTAGCGGGAAATATTGGGATGAGAATAGCAACAGATGCAAATGCAAGAACTGCAGAGGCAGCTAAATCCTCCCTTCCGCAGGCATTGAAAGTGTCTTTTGGAGGAGGAACAGTAATGGGGCTTGGTGTTGCAGGTTTGGCTGTACTTGGATTAAGCTTATTATTCTTATTCTTCATCAGCCAGTTTATGGGTACAGAAGGAAAGTCTTTTTATGACAACATGACTGTGGTACTTGAGGCACTAGCCGGATTCTCTTTAGGTGCTGAGTCTATTGCGCTATTTGCCAGAGTAGGTGGTGGTATTTACACTAAAGCTGCTGACGTTGGAGCTGACCTTGTTGGTAAAGTGGAGGCCGGTATCCCGGAAGATGATCCAAGAAACCCTGCCACTATTGCTGATAACGTAGGAGATAATGTAGGAGACGTTGCTGGAATGGGTGCCGATCTGTTCGGTTCTTATGTAGCCACAGTTCTGGCGGCAATGGTATTAGGGAATTACCTCATCAGAGATATGTCATCTACAGCACAGTTTACAGATGCTTTCAACAACATGGGGCCTATACTATTACCTTTGGTAATTGCCGGTGTAGGTGTGTTGGCCTCTATAATAGGAACCTTCCTGGTAAGTATTTCTGGAAACGATGCGAAAGAATCTAAAGTTCAGGCTGCACTAGACAGAGGAAACTGGACTGCAATTATATTAACATTAGCGGCAAGTTGGTTCTTAATAGACTGGATGTTGCCTGCTCAAATGGAAATGAAATTTTTTGGAGAAGAAGGTGCGATAACTATCCCTTCGATCAACGTATTCTGGGCTTCATGCATCGGTTTGGCAGTAGGAGCTCTTATCTCCATCGTTACTGCTTATTATACAAGTCTTGGCAAGAAACCAGTTTTAGACATTGTGACTAACAGTTCTACTGGAGCTGCAACCAATATCATTGCAGGTCTTGCAGTAGGAATGAAATCTACTTTCTTATCCGTAATACTGTTTGCTGCTGCAATTTATGGTTCTTATGAGTTGGCTGGATTTTATGGTGTTGCGCTGGCAGCATCAGCCATGATGGCTACTACAGCCATGCAGTTAGCGATCGATGCATTCGGCCCTATCGCTGATAATGCAGGTGGTGTTGCTGAGATGAGTGAATTAGAGCCTCAGGTGAGAGAGAGAACAGATATTTTAGACTCAGTTGGAAATACAACTGCAGCAGTCGGTAAAGGATTTGCAATTGCTTCAGCTGCTTTAACTGCACTGGCACTTTTTGCAGCTTACGTCACTTTTACCGGAATTGATGGTATCAACATTTTCAAGGCGGACGTACTTGCAATGTTATTCGTTGGAGGAATGATTCCTGTTGTGTTCTCTGCAATGGCTATGAAGTCAGTAGGTAAAGCGGCTATGGAGATGGTTCAAGAAGTCAGAAGACAGTTCAAAGAGATTCCTGGTATCATGGAAGGTACAGGAACACCTGAGTATGCTAAGTGTGTTGATATTTCCACTAAAGCGGCTCTAAAAGAAATGCTTTTGCCAGGTCTTTTAACAATTATTACTCCAATCATCATTGGTGTAATATTTGGAGCTGAGCCTCTTGGTGGATATATGGCTGGTGTATGTGTGAGTGGTGTTATGTGGGCTATTTTCCAGAACAACGCAGGAGGTGCCTGGGATAATGCTAAGAAGTCTTTCGAAGCAGGTGTAGAGATAGATGGTAAAATGACTTACAAAGGTTCTGATGCCCACAAAGCGGCAGTAACTGGTGATACAGTTGGTGATCCTTTCAAAGATACTTCTGGTCCTTCTATGAACATCCTGATCAAACTTACTTGTCTTGTTGGATTGGTGATTGCTCCAATTCTTGGAAATATCAGCGGCACAGGTGGACATGCTTCTACAGGTCAAAACATTGAAGTAGTTGTAGAAAATATGGACGGTGAAGAGATCGACATAGAAACTAAAGTTGAATTGATCAAAAAAGAAGGTGAAGAAATCGCTGAGGCTACTATTTCTGTTACCGAAAACGGTGTTACTGAAGTTGAAGAGATCATAGAAACTGTAGAAGAAATTAACAAGGTAGCAGCCAAATACAGCAAGTAAGAGGATACTCAAAGATATTACTCAAGAAGCCATCATTCGATTATTAGGATGATGGCTTTTTCTTTTTACAGTACATAAGAATCGATCTTCTGGACTTTCAGCCAGCAGGCTGATAAATCTAGAGTAGCCATTGAGTATCTAAAAACGCTCCCAAGAATTCTGGGGTGACAATTCAATCAGCAATTCTGTTTTCAGACTTTTGAATCGATCAAAACCTGACTGACAGACTTTGACAAAGGATTGTAATTGCAAGGATTTTATAGAGCACCTGAAGTGATCATCTTACCTTCGTAGCTCATACATAAAGTAAATCTCATTCTCATAGATGAGCTCTAGTTTGCTTTCATTCTCAACTGGTACTTTAGAGACAAGAAATTTTAAATCATACTTCTTTGACAAATCAGCAAATCCGGAAACGTCATTGGCTACTTTATCTCTTTCCTGGATTCTATTATACCATTCCAGAATGGCTATATCACCCTCGGGAACCATTTTATAGCTGACCAGCCGATCTCTATCAGCATCGGCAATGAATCTCACATTTTCTCTTTTGTCTTTGTAGTTGATGAAACAGAATTTGTCCGTACTATCCGAATTTGCTTTTGCAAATGATACGAATTTATCATAGGCTTGCTCGTTTTTAGTATACTCCCAGTCTTTTAGATTCTGCTGTAAGCCAAAATATGCCATGATCAATAACACAATTGTTTGTAGTACAGAAAGAGCAGTAAGGTAGTTCCTGTCAGCCTTAACCTTGTTGATTAGGAAAACTGTAATGAGAATGAGTTCTAAAAAAAGACTGATACTAGTCATTCTCAATACGTAAAACTTTAAAAATGTGCCTTCCTGATCCAGGTAGGTCAGTAGCAATCCTGTAAGAATGATGAAATTAAAGGATACAATCAATAAGGAAATTTTGTGATGCAATTCGTTCTGAAACCACCTTTTTATCATCAATCCCAGGCTCAGAACCATTAATGCAACAAAAGGCCAGTCATTCTGCCAGAAATGATCTTTCATCGTCGGCACCAGGTGGTGCCTGTTTCGGTAAAATACATAAATCCAGTTGGCCGAAGGGTCACTATCCACAGAATCTCCGGACAATACGTAATTCCCCAGATAGACAATGAACGGAAGTACGATTATCGTATACAAGAGGGAGATTCTAAAGATCTTGCTCAGTGGAAATCTGTAAATCAACAGAAATATACCGATACCTACAAAATACCATCCACCCACTAAAACATGACAGTAGGTGGCAAGAGCAGCAAAAACAGCCACTTTATAGTAAGACGATTTCAATAAAAAGTATAGAGACCAAAATATGAATAAGTAGGCAAGTGTTTTTCCTTCAAACCCTTTCCAAATCCATTCTCCGGCCATGTATTCCTGCTTAAAGAAAAATATCTGCAGAAGTATCAGTACCGCCAAAGGGCTTATTTTCAGCTCTTTAAATATTTTTGTTAGTGGAAAGGCATATAAAAGATAATTGATAAGACGGGTCCAAAACGCAAGCTGTCCGAAATTTAGAACCTTAAGACCTACTCCGGCCACAGACCAATAGATGAAGTTGGTACCGGGCCATTGCTGCAGGGAAAAGGAATCCGGAAGCCAGTCGGGATTTAGGAAATGTCTGGCCATGGTAAAGTTATTTTCTTCATTAGGCCATGTATCAAAAGATACGTAGTTGATGACACTCAATAAAAATATCCAAACCCATAAAGGAATTTTATCAAAAACCTTGTCAATCGGATGATCCTCTAAACTGTCTTTTTCCATTACTAAAACAAAACTAGTGTTAACCTTTTTAAAAAATTAGAGTTGGTTTAAAAAAGGCAATCTAATTTCATCCCTTTGGAGGCAGCAGATTGATTTTTACTGAATGGATAAATGACAAAATAGTTTGAAAGAATTCTCACACCTGATCAAATCGTTGGAACAAACCACACAGACTAATAAAAAAGTGAAGAGTCTGGTAGAGTTTTTTCAAGAGGCAGATGAAAAAGACAAAGTTTGGGCGATCGCACTGTTTACTCATAAGAGACCTAAAAGGCAGGTGAATACCAGACAGTTGAGGGATTGGGTGATCGATTCATCCGGACTACCTGATTGGCTTTTTGAAGAGTCCTACCATGTGGTTGGAGATTTGGCAGAAACGCTTGCATTGGTATATCCATCAGGCCAAAAGCAAAATCAGGAATCACTGGACTATTGGATCAATTACTTATATGGATTGAAAGACCAGGCTGATGAAGACAAGAAACAAAAGATTATTGAAGCCTGGCAGCAGCTCAATGCTGATGAAAAGTTTATCTTCAATAAACTGATTACCGGCGGATTTAGAATAGGTGTATCGAAAAACCTGATCATCAAAGCGCTATCAAAATATACAGGGGAGTCATCTGAGGTAATCAGCCATCGGTTAATGGGTAATTGGGATCCGTTTGAAACAGAATTTCAAACATTGGTGCTGGATGAACGCCCCAATGAAAATGCTTCCAAGCCTTATCCGTTTTACTTAGCTTATCCGGTAGAAAAAGAAATAGACAGTCTCGGAAATGTTGACGAGTGGTCCGCTGAGTGGAAATGGGATGGCATCAGGTCGCAGCTGATTAAAAGAAATGGTGAATGGTTTTTATGGTCAAGAGGAGAAGAGTTGATTACGGACAAATTTCCGGAATTTGGAGAGGTGATTGACCACTTACCAGATGGAACCGTAATCGACGGTGAGCTGCTACCTTTTAAAGACGGTAAGCCACTGGACTTTGGTATCTTACAAACCCGGATTGGCCGGAAAAATCTGACAAAAAAAATCATGAATGATGCGCCTCCCATCATCAAAGCTTATGACCTGCTGGAAAGTAACGGGACGGATATTAGAAATGAATCTTACGAAAGCCGTCGAAATAAGCTGAAGTCTCTGCTCGATGATGAAGTTATTCAAACAAAAATCATCATGTCTGATGCTGTTAGTTTTGACAGTTGGGAAGAATTGACAAAAAAACGTGCTTCATCAAGAGAAAATTCTGCCGAAGGATTTATGTTGAAACGAAAGGATTCAGTTTATAAAGCAGGACGAAAAAGAGGTGACTGGTTTAAGTGGAAGGTAGATCCAATGACGATTGATGCCGTCATGATCTATGCTCAAAAAGGACACGGAAGGAGAGCAGATCTGTTTTCTGATTATACTTTTGCCGTATGGAAAGGGGAGGAACTGGTGTCCTTTGCAAAGGCCTATTCCGGACTGACGGACAAGGAGATGCAGGAAGTTAGTAATTGGGTCAAGAAAAATACCCTCGAGAAGTTCGGGCCCGTCAGGACGGTGAATCCCGAATTGGTTTTTGAGGTTGCTTTCGAAGGTATACATGCTTCCAAACGACACAAGTCCGGCATTGCCCTTCGGTTTCCCAGAATCAAAAGATGGAGAAAGGATAAGAAAAAAGAAGAGGCCAATACTTTGGATGATTTGAAACAATTCCTGATCGAAAATGCTTGAAAAAGATGTTTTTAGTAAATTGGAATCCCTGGCTAGTCAGTGGTTTGCAAAGAAAAAATGGAAACCTTTCCAATTTCAGGTGGAGGTCTGGCGGACTTTTGCAGCTAATAAAAGCGGGCTTTTAAATGCTCCAACCGGAAGTGGAAAAACATACGCTTTGTGGATTCCGGCAGTGCTGGAACATAGCTTCAAACCATATAAAAAAGGGCTCAAAATCATTTGGGTGACTCCTTTGAGGGCTTTGGCTAAAGATATACAGGCCGCAATGCAGCAATTTTGCTTCGAGATGGAAATCCCTTGGGAAATCGGTGTTAGAACGGGCGATACTTCGCAGGCCGATAAAGACCGCTACCGTCGAAATGCACCCGATGCGTTGATTATTACCCCGGAAAGCCTCCATCTCCTCCTGAGTTCCAAAGGCTATCCCAATTACTTTAAATTCCTCCAAACTGTCGTGGTAGATGAATGGCATGAATTGCTCGGGACCAAGAGAGGTGTACAGGTGGAGTTAGCGCTTAGCAGACTGAGGGGTATTTCAGATCATACCATCAAAACATGGGCTATTTCTGCAACCATTGGGAATCTTAATCAGGCCAGAAAAGTACTCGTTGGTGATCAATTCGATGAATCAGTGACAGTTATTGCAGATATTGAAAAAAGAATCGAAATCAGATCGGTGATTCCTGATGAAATTGAACGATTTCCATGGTCAGGACACCTCGGGGTGAAGCTCATCGATCAGGTAATACCGATCATAGAACAAAGTCAAACAACCCTGCTATTTACCAATACCAGGTCCCAAACTGAGCTTTGGTATAAAAAGTTGATGGAAGAAGCACCACAATTGGCCGGACTTGTTGCCATGCATCATGGAAGCATCGATTATAATGTTCGTGGCTGGGTAGAAGATGCCTTAAATGCCGGAAAACTGAAATGTGTGGTTTGTACGTCAAGTCTTGATCTTGGGGTCGATTTCAAACCTGTTGACAGTGTTATCCAGGTGGGAGGGCCAAAAGGCGTATCCCGATTTTTGCAACGTGCCGGAAGAAGCGGTCATCAGCCGGGAGCATTGAGTAGGATCTGGTTTGTGCCAACTCATTCACTGGAGCTGATTGAAGGAGCTGCCTTGCGATCTGCACTGGTCAAAAAAGTGTTCGAACAGAGGAAACCACTGCTGAAATGCATGGATGTTTTAGTGCAATACCTCGTCACGCTAGCCGTGGGGGAAGGCTTTAAACCGGAGACGATCTATGAAGAAGTAAGACAAACTTATGCCTACAACAACCTATCAGAAGAAGAATGGGAGTGGGCAATAGAATTCATCACAACTGGCGGAAAGACCCTGGGAGAGTACGATGAGTTTTCGAAAGTTTATTATGACAATGGCTATTACAAGGTTTTGAATCGGAAAACGGCTATGAGACACCGGTTTTCTATCGGAACCATTGTAGGTGATCCTGTGATGAAAGTGAAATACCTCACAGGTGGAACCATCGGAACGGTCGAAGAAAGTTTTGTTTCCAAGCTCAGTCCCGGGTCAACTTTTTGGTTCAGCGGTCGGAATCTGGAATTCGTGAAAATCAAAGATTTGATCGTTTATGTGAAAAAAGCGAAGAAGAAAACAGGGCTGGTTCCCGCATGGGGCGGAGGGAGGTTGCCATTGTCGTCTCAGCTATCAGATTTGATCAAAGAAAAGTTACAGGAAGCTTCTTTAGGGATATATGATGATGTTGAAATTCAGGCCATCAAACCTATTCTGGATATCCAAAAGTATCGGTCGATGATTCCTGATAATCACTCTCTACTCATTGAGAAGACTACCACTGATGTAGGGAATCATGTTTTTATTTTTCCGTTCGAAGGCAGGTTTGTTCATGAAATTCTGGCTGGTTTGGTAGCTTATCGCATTGGCAAGCTAACACCCATTACCTTTTCAATAGCCATGAACGACTATGGTTTTGAGTTGCTTTCCGATATAGAAATTCCGATAGAAGAGGCATTGGAGCTTGATTTGTTTACTACCGATAATCTGCAGGAAGACATAGAGCTGTCAGTGAATAAAACTGAGATGGCAAAAAGGAAATTCAGAGATGTGGCCACTATCGCAGGACTGATATTTCAGGGCTATCCGGGAAAGAATATATCCAATAAACACCTCCAGGCTACCTCTGGGATTATATATAAGGTATTCGAAGAATATGATGGTGATAATCCTTTGGTGCGACAGGCAATAGATGAAGTGATGACCCTTCAGCTCGATCAGTCGAGGTTCAAAGAAGCAATGGATCGGATCAACAGACAGGAAATAGTATTGAAATATCCCACCAAGCCTACACCATTCGCCTTCCCTATTATGGTTGATCGACTCAGAGATAAATTTACTTCAGAGACGCTGGCTGACAGGGTTCGTAAAATGCAACTACAGTTTGAGAATGACTAGTTTGGCTGTGCCTGAATAAGAACAGCCTGAAACAAATTTCACTTCTGACTCGTCTAAGCATTTAGACATTTATCTAAATACCTAAATATAATTGAATAAATTATTCAAAGCATTGAATGACCCAACCCGGAGGAAGATTCTGGAAATGCTCAGGGAAAGAGACCTGACAGCGGGCGATATCGCAGATGCTTTTGACATGACCAAGCCCAGTATTTCGCATCACCTGGATTTGCTCAAACAGGCCGATTTGGTAATTGCTATAAAAAAGGGACAGTTCATCAGATATTCATTGAATACGACTGTTTTAGATGACTTGATGCACTGGATTCTTAAGCTTTCCGATAAAAACGACACAAATACATAACTCATGAAAAAAATTCTATCCATCGTATTTTTAATCGTTCCATTTATCTTGATTGCCTGGTATTGGAATGAGCTGCCGGACAGCATTCCCATGCACTGGAATGCAGCTGGTGAAATTGACAGATATTCTGATTCCAAATGGGGGATTGTCGTATTGCCTGTCATTAACCTATTTACTTTTCTACTGTTATTTATTGTACCTAAAATAGACCCCAAAGGCAATTTTTCCCAATTCTTGAAGACTTACTGGACAATCATCAATATTCTGATGTTGTTTTTTATGTTACTGTTCATGTTTATGCTTTATGCATCTCTGGGACATGAATTCAACCAGTCGATGGTCATCCACAGTGCTCTCTACATTCTGTTTTTATTGCTGGGTAATTTCTTCGGGAAGCTAAGGCCAAACTATTTTATTGGAATCCGAACACCGTGGACATTGGAAAGTGAAGAGGTTTGGAAAAAGACCCATCGCATGGGAGGTGTTCTGTGGGTTACTTCATCCGTATTCATGCTGATTTTCAATTTTATTTTTCCTGACATAGGTCAGCAATTATTCATTGCATATGTGATAGTTATTTCCATTATCCCAGTTGCCTACTCATTCATAGCATTCCGGCAGCTAAGTGCTAAAGAAACTCAAAATTAATACTGACATGAATAGAATTTTTACAATATTGCTTCTACTGACATCACAATTGGTTTATGGTCAGGATAACGCTGAAAAACTGACAAGATCGTTTATTGCCTTGCTTGAAGCGGGTGGTTTTGAAGAAGCATCCGGACAGTTTAGTGATCAAGTGGCAGCTCAGATTACCACGGAAAAGCTTGAAGAGATCTGGAAAACCATCAACCAGCAGGCGGGAGCATTCCAGCAGATTGAAGATATCTCAGTCGACAAAAAAGAAGCATTCGCTGTTGTGGTTGCACTTTGTAAATTTGAGAAGGCCTACTTAAATGTTCAACTTGCCTTCAACGGGCAGCAGGAGGTTAGCGGGATGTTTTTTAGACCGGGAAAGGCACCGGAGGCACCAACATATCAAATTCCTGATTATGCAAGTGAAGAGAGTTATACCAGTGAAGAGTTAACACTCCAAAGCCCCGTAGGGCCACTAAAGGCAATTTACACCAAACCGAAGGGTGTTGAAAATCCACCGATCATGGTGTTAGTCCATGGTTCCGGACCTAATGATGAAGATGAGACGCTGGGACCGAATAAGCTTTTTGTAGACCTTGCTACAGGATTGGCCACTAAAGGGATAGCTACTTTCAGATATGTGAAAAGGTCAAAAGCCTATCCTGGTTCGTTTGGAAATAATACCACCATTAACGATGAGGTAGTGCTTGATGCTGTGAACGCTATTGAAAAGGCCTCCAGACTTTCCGAAGGGAAGATTCTGGTATTGGGACATAGCCTGGGCGGTATGATGCTTCCTCAAATTGTTACTGTGTCAAAAAAAGCACAGGCAGGGATCATATTCGCTGGCAACAGCAGACCACTGGAACAACTGATGATTGAACAGGTAGATTATATATTAGCTAATGAAAGCGCCAATGGCCAGGAAGATACTTACGCAATGATTAAAAAAGCTGCTGCTAAACTTCAAAACAGAGACTTTGATGAGAATACGCCTCCAGCTGAACTGATGAACATCGGGCCTGCCTATTGGGCTGATTTATTGAAGTATGATCAAAAGAAAACTGCTAAAAAAGCCAAAGTACCACTTTTGATTATGCAAGGGGAGAGAGACTATCAGGTGACGATGAAGGATTTTGAAGGGTGGAAAAAAGCATTAGGGAAGAAGGCTCAATATAGATCATACCCCAAACTCAATCATATGTTTCTGGAAGGTGAAGGTATTTGTCTGCCGGCTGAATACAACGAGCCCGGGAAAGTACCGGAATATGTGATAGATGATCTGGTGAGCTGGATTGAATCTGTCAGGTAATTTTATAATCATTGTTTTATTTTAGATAATTTTCGTGACTAATTTTACGTTTGCATGTTTAGGTTGTAGGCATTTTAGCTAATAATCAATATGAACTAACTGAATTTTAAATTAGCAGTATCAAAAATTGAATAAATGAAAATTTTACTTACTTTAATATTTTTTAGTCTGTCATTTTTTGCTTCCGCACAATCAATTGTTGGAAGTTGGAAAACTATTGATGACAACACTGGCAAACCCAGATCGATTGTGGAGATTTATGAGAAAGATGGAGACTATTATGGTAAAATAGTTAAACTATTCAGAGCACCTGATGAGGACCAGAATCCTATGTGTGAGGAATGTAAAGGAAAACTCAAGGGCAAACCAATCATCGGGATGGAAATTATCACAGGCATGGAAAAAGACGGTGATGTATTTAACGACGGAGAAATTCTCGATCCTGAAAATGGAAAAACTTATGACTGCAAATTGTGGATTGAAGATGGAAACCTGAAAGTGAGGGGTTATTTGTTATTTTTCTACAGAACGCAAACGTGGTTACCCGCAGATTCATAATTGACTGACTTCAATTTTCAAATAGCAGGGGAAACGTTGGTGCTTTCCCCTGAAAAATCAATTTTCTGGCCAAAAAAATCACTTCTGATTGTATCGGATATTCATCTCGGGAAGGCAGGACATTTTAGAAAATCAGGAGTGGCCGTACCTGCCAATATCCACTTTGGCGATTTGAAAAGGCTGAGTTTGCTGATCAACCGCTTTCAGCCGAAAAAAATAGCCTTTCTTGGCGATCTATTCCACAGCGACTACAACATAGACTGGGATTATTTTTGTGATTGGCTGAAAAACTATCCTGAGATTCAATTCATCCTTCTAAAAGGAAATCACGATATCCTGTATAAAATTGATTATCTAAATGCCGGGTTGGAGCTGACAGAAGAGTTAAAACTGGAGCCTTTTAGTTTCTCACATGAAAAAATCGATTCCGAGCTTTATAATTTGAGTGGTCATGTACATCCTTCAGTACAATTGAGGGGTACAGCCAGGCAAGGTTTGAGACTTCCCTGCTTTTATTTCAGTGAGCAACACGCGCTGATGCCGGCCTTTGGAACCTTCACCGGATTTGTGTCAGTTGCGCCGTCCAGGTCCGATCAGGTCTTCGTAATTGCTGAAAACCAGATTATAAGAGTTTAATCAATTCTTAGATAAATCATAGTTTGACATGAAATTTTTAATTAATTTTAAATAAAAAGGTTACTTTTTGGTCTGATCAGGTATTAATTTATGATCAAAAGTTCCGATTATTAAAGGTGTATGAAAGATAGTGTGGTGCTGGAACGTTTGAGCAAGGGTGATGAAAAAGCCCTTGATTACCTGTACAAGAAGCATTACAGAATGATGACTAAAATTGTTTTGTCTAATAGCGGTACTGAACAGGAAGCGATGGACATCTATCAGGATGCCCTGTTGGTACTTTGGCAGAAAGCTGTCAGAGGAAATCTTGTACTGACCTCTAAAATAAGTACTTTTTTGTACAGCATTTGTATGAACTTGTGGCGAAAGGAACTGGACAGAAAGAGTAAGCTTTCTAATGAGGTAAAAGACGAAGAAATCTATCAAAATCACGATTCGGAAGAAAAAGTGAGAATTGTGAGAGAATGCATAGAGGAACTTGGTGATACATGTAGAAAAATATTAACTTATCACTATTTTGATGGCATGTCAATGCCGGATATTGTGAAGAAAATGAAGTTTGCAAATACTGATACTGCAAAAACTAAAAAATATAAATGTAAAAAGAGACTTGATAACTTGATCAGGTCAAAATATACAACGGGCGACTTTTTTGATTAATGACGGAACACACACAACATACAGATTTAATTGATTCGTACCTGAGCGGAGGGATGACGCCTTCTGAAGAAACTTCTTTTATGGATTTAATTGAAACAGATCCGATTTTAAAAGAAGAATTTTTATTCCAACAGTCAATTGTAGGAGGATTGAAGGAATACAGAAAGAACGAATTAAAGAACAGATTAAGTAGCATATCGATTGGGGTAGGCTTTTTTGGTTTTCTCATGAATGCGTCATACTATAAAGTAATGGCAGCAGCATTAACGCTGGGAATTATCGGTTATGGCACTTATTACACAATTTCAGAATATCTTTTTGAAGAAGAGCAGAAAACAGAACAGTTTTCTATTCAATCCAAAGAACTACTTGCGATGGAAGTAGATCATCCCCAACTGAACTTCTCAACACCCGAAATCCCTCAGGTTACTGACTATGTGAATGCTTTATTAGCCAGTGAAAAATCCAAAGATGCTAAGGTGGAAGTTAGCAAATCTGTTAAGTCAGATCAGGTGCAATATCGTACTGAATCCAGTAAGAATCAATTAGTTAAACCTTCTGGGTCTGAGCAGACGGAAAAAGCTTCTAATCAGTCAAACCGAATAGCGGCAGTTCCTGAGTTTATTGTGCCCGCAATCAATGAAGAACCTGTTGAGGAAGAATCGTTGAGTGGTATTTCTATCAATGTCAATAATCTCGAAAGTATTGGAATTTCTGAATCTGAGGAGGATAATAAGGTTGAGATAGAGCAGGTGAAACGGAATAACAAAATCCGACAGTACAAGTTCGAAGAAGGAAAGTTGTATTTGTATGGAGATTACAGCGGAGATCCTTACGAACTACTTGAGATTAATTCGAAAGGTCAGAAGACTTTGTATTTTTATCACCAGAAACTGTATTACAGATTAGATAGATTTCAGAAGTCTGCTACAACATTTGAACAAATTAAAGACAAAAAATTAGTAAGAGAGCTGGAGATTATCAGGACCAGCAAATAATATCTGCCCGTTGACTCGGGAAACCCGAAGATCTGCTTTATTTTAAAAAACGTTAAAATAAGGCAGATCTTTTTTTATTTATTAGCCCGATTGATATAATCACAGGTCATTTTTATTAATTTTGACGAGATGGGTAATTCAGAAAAGAAAGTCAAGAAAAAGAAAAAGCTGGGAAGTTATCCCTTTCTCAGCGTTGTATTTAGCATTTTTATTACCCTTTTGGTGATAGGAATATTTGGTTTTATTTTACTGAATGCTACAGAACTCAAGCGGACAATCCGCGAAAATGTAGAGCTTCAGGTATATCTGAAGAAAAACATTGGTGAAAACGAACTGGCGAAGATTAGTAAAACGCTTTCTGCCAAAGACTATGTTTTAGTAAAGAACGAGATTCCTCAAATCAGAAGTATTTCAAAGGAAGAGGCAGCCGAGCAGTTTATGAATGAAACCGGTGAAGATTTTGTGAAATTCCTCGGTGAGAATCCTCTTCGGGATGTTGTCGTATTGAAAATCAGAGAGGATTACCATCAACCGGATAGTCTCAGTATGATTGAAAAGGAGATTTCCCGGCAAAGTAGTGTTTTTGAAGTTTCCTATCAGCAGAATCTGATAAAAAGTATCAACGATAATATGACGATCATTACGTTGTTTTTGGTTGGATTTGCTTTGGTGTTGTTTCTCGCGGCAGTTGTATTGATTAACAATACTATAAAACTGGCTTTGTTTTCTCAGAGATTTCTCATTAGAAGTATGCAACTCGTGGGTGCTACAGCGGGCTTCATTCAAGGACCTTTTTTAAAAAGAGCGATTTGGTATGGGTTTTTATCAGGCGTATTTGCCTGCGGAATTCTTTTTGCATTGATCACCTATGTCAATAGTCAGATTGATGGATTATCTGAATTGCAAAATACCGTCAATATGTCGATTCTTTTTGGAGGAATCGTTGTTTTGGGATTATTAGTAGGTTTTGGTAGCAGCTACAGAGCTGTAAGAAAATACATGAAATTATCATTAGACGAACTATATTAGTGATGGAAGAGAAAAGTAAATTTGCATTCGATAAAATGAATTACATCCTGATGATTGCAGGAGTTGTAGTTTTATTATTGGGTTTTTATGTGATGTCAATCGATACCGAAGAATACGGTTTTGGTTTTTATGGAATTACTTTAGGTCCGATCATCGTGATGCTTGGATTTATAATCGAGTTTTTTGCCATAATGTACAAATCGAAAAAGGCTGAATGACATTAACAGAAGCGATAATCCTTGGAATTATCCAGGGATTAACTGAATTTCTCCCCGTTAGCAGTAGTGGTCATATAGAGCTTGGAACCGCTATTTTCGGGATACAATCAAAAGAGAATTTACTTTTTTCCGTACTGGTTCATTTGGCCACAGCATTAAGTACAATTGTAGTTTTCAGAAAAGAAATTTTGACGATCCTGAAGGATTTGTTAAAATTCGAATGGAACGAGTCAGTGGCCTTTACCATCAAAATCATCATATCTATGGTTCCCATTGGGATCGTAGGTGTATTTTTTGAAGATCAAATCACCGCATTGTTTGGCGGCAATGTCATCCTGGTGGGCTGTATGTTGTTGGTAACAGGGGCTTTGCTGGCCTTCACTTATTTTCAAAAAGACACATCGCAGGACATTTCGTATGGCAAAGCGTTTGTCATCGGTATTGCGCAGGCCATTGCCATCATGCCTGGTATCTCAAGATCAGGCTCTACCATTGCAACGGCCCTGATATTAAAAGTAGACAAAGCAAAGGCTGCTAAATTTTCATTTTTAATGGTTTTAGTTCCTATATTAGGTGCAGCAGTGCTTAAGTTGAAAGATTACCTGGAACTAAAAGCCACTGGTGTTGAGTTGTCAATTTCATCCGGCGCTTTAGTAGCAGGGTTTGTAGCTGCATTTGTTTTCGGTTATTTAGCTTGTAACTGGATGATTGGTATAGTGAAAAAAGGCAAGCTTATCTACTTTGCCTATTATTGTTTTGCTGCCGGACTAATTGCAATCATTAGTTATTTTTTACAATGAGTGAAAAAGTAAAAGAGCACTTTACGTTGGGCCAAACTTTATTGATCGATAAACCTCTTGAGTGGACTTCCTTCGATATCGTGAAGAAAATACGGAATACTATCAGAATAAAAAAGGTTGGGCATGCCGGTACCCTTGACCCCTTAGCAAGTGGTTTATTAATTGTCTGCACCGGAAAGCACACTAAGAAAATAGAAAGTTATCAGGGACAAATTAAAGAATACACTGGCATCATTGAATTGGGAAAAACTACGCCTTCCTATGATTTAGAGACCGAGTTTGACAGTGAAAAGACAACCGATGGAATTACCTTGGAACAAATTGAGCAGGTGATTGGTTCTGAGTTGATAGGTGAGATTTCTCAGGTTCCCCCTGTATATTCTGCCCTGAAAGTAGGCGGAGAAAGGCTTTACAATAAAGCCCGGAGAAATGAAACTGTAGAGGTTAAGTCAAGGCAGGTGATTGTCGACCGTTTCGAGGTAGTGAGGTTTGAGAATCCTGAAGTACACTTTAAGATTGTTTGTTCCAAAGGTACTTACATTAGGAGCCTCGCTCACGATTTGGGACAAAAGCTGAATTGCGGAGGATATTTAAAATCGCTTCGAAGAACGAAGATTGGTGATTTTAGTGTTGAAGATGCCCATGATATCAATAGTTTTGTGGATGAAGTTAAATTAATGTCTGAGTTATGATAATTCTTGAAGGTGCGGAATCCTTCCCCAAACAGTCCTATACGGTGGTGACAATTGGTACTTTTGATGGTGTGCATGTTGGCCACCAGGAAATCCTGAAAAAAATAGTTAACCAGGCAAAAGATAATAATGGTGTGAGTGTAGTGGTAACCTTCTGGCCACATCCGAGATTTGTACTGCAAGGTGTCGAAGAATCAGGGTTGAAGCTCCTCAATACTTTCGAAGAAAAGTCAGCTAGCCTGGCCGAACAAGGTATTGATTACCTGATTAAAATCCCATTCACTAAGGAGTTTTCACAAACTACATCAGATGAATTCATTAGGAAAATACTCATTGATCAGCTTGGTACCACCCATCTGGTCATTGGCTATGATCACCACTTTGGAAAAGACAGGGAGGGAAGCTTCGAATATTTGCAGGCACATATTGATGAGTATGGTTTTACCTTGCAGGAAATCCCCAGACAAGATATAGATGATGTAGGTGTTAGTTCTACAAAGATCAGAAATGCGTTGAGCAAAGGAGAGGTGGACATGGCAAAGTCTTACCTGGGGAAAAATTACGCGATTTCCGGCGATGTTATTCACGGGGAAAAACTTGGTCGTAAAATAGGCTATCCAACAGCAAATGTTCGTTTATCCGAGCCATATAAGATGATACCTGCAAATGGTATTTATGCCGTCAAAGTATTTCTTGAAAACAAAATTGCATTTGGAATGCTTTATATAGGTACCAAGCCTACTTTAACAGGAGATTCGGTACGAGTAATTGAAGTTAATATTTTTGATTTTAACGACGATATCTACGATCAGCAGATACGTCTGGAATTTTTAAAGTATATCAGAGATGATATGAAGTTTGAGGATTTGGATCAGTTAACAAATCAGATCACGAAGGACAAAGAAGTAACTTTAGACATATTGAAACATTACCCCAATGATTAATAAAGTAGTAAAAAACGCCGAGGAAGCTACGGCTGATATTGAGGATGACTCAGTATTGATGCTTGGTGGATTTGGCCTGTGTGGAATACCCGAAAACTCTATCGCCGCGCTTGTAAAAAAAGGTGTAAAAGGATTAACATGCATCTCTAACAATGCCGGAGTAGATGATTTTGGGATAGGTTTGATGCTGCAAACCAGGCAAGTTAAAAAGATGATTTCTTCTTATGTGGGGGAAAATGCAGAATTCGAAAGACAGTTGATGTCGGGAGAACTGGAAGTTGATTTGATTCCACAGGGAACACTTTCTGAACGAATAAGGGCCGGAGGTGCAGGAATTCCTGCTTTTTTTACTCCCGCTGGAGTAGGAACAGAGGTAGCGGAAGGCAAAGAAATCAGAGAATTTCACGGAAAGAAATATCTGATGGAAGAATGGTTGAGAGCTGATTTTTCGATTGTGAAAGCCTGGAAGGGTGACACATCAGGCAATTTGATCTTTAAAGGAACTGCGAGGAATTTCAATCCTATGATGGCCACAGCAGGCAAAATTACGATTGCTGAGGTGGAGGAGCTTGTTCCTGTCGGTGAGCTGGATCCTAATCAGGTGCATACTTCCGGAATATTTGTACAGAGAATATTCGAAGGAACAGGCTATGAGAAAAGGATCGAGCAGTTGACAACATCATAATACCAAATCTATAACCCCCAAAACCCAAAAGTGAGATGTTAGATAAAACAGGCATCGCCAAAAGGATCGCCCAGGAAGTGGAGGACGGTTCTTACATTAATCTAGGCATAGGAATACCAACACTGGTAGCCAATTACATTCCGGAAGGGATGAATGTCGTATTGCAATCGGAGAATGGATTGTTAGGAATTGGCCCCTTTCCTAAAAAGGAAGATGTGGACGCTGATTTAATCAATGCGGGAAAACAAACAGTAAGTATGCTGCCTGGTTCCTCTATTTTTAGTTCTGCAGAAAGCTTCGCAATGATTCGGGGAGGGCATGTTCAGTTGACCATTCTTGGAGCTATGGAGGTTTCCGAAGATGGAGATATTGCCAACTGGAAGATTCCCGGTAAAATGGTGAAAGGCATGGGTGGAGCAATGGATTTGGTAGCTTCAGCGGATAATATCATTGTAGCGATGCAACACAGAAGCAGATCAGGGGCTTCAAAATTATTGAAGAAATGTACCTTGCCTATTACAGGAATTAACTGTGTGAAGAAGATCGTGACAGATCTGGCAGTCATTGATGTACTGCCACAGGGTGGTTTCAAATTAATTGAAAGAGCTCCGGGAGTTTCAGTGGAGCTGATAAAAGAAGCTACAGCAGGTAATCTTATCGTAGAAGGAGAAATTCCTGAGATGAGTATTTAATACGATTAGAAATAGCATAAATAATGAATAAGTCTAAAATACTATTCGAGATAGAGCTCGATAAAGATAATATTCCTGAGAAAATTGTCTGGGAAGCAGATCAGAAAGATACTCCGGGAGCATCTGAAACGAATGCGATCAGTATTGCACTTTGGGATCAGAATCAAAAGAATACTTTGAGAATAGATCTTTGGAATAAAAAGATGGCGGTAGATGAGATGAAAAGGTTTTATGTAGACTGCCTGGGAGGAATGGCACAAAGTATTTTGAACAGTACCGGAGATGAATATATGTCAGCAGAGTTCGATGCGCTTTGTGTAAAGATGATTGAACACATTAAAAAAGAAAACGAGGGTTCTTAAAAGAACCTACCTAGTTTGTTTTAAAATTCATAATTACGCTGGATTTTAAGGTTAGAAAATTATCATTTTCTTTAAAAACCCCTTAAATTTCATTATAATGCAAAAAAAAGTATGCATGCAGAGTAAAAAGAGTCGAATATTTGAGTAAATTCGGTACTCTTTTGATTATCATTTTTTATTAATAAACCTAAATTCTATATGACTAAACTATACAGACTGGCATTCTTACTGTCGGTGATTTGTCTAACCGGACTTACTGAGCTCTACGCCCAGCGCACAGTAATATCCGGTAATATAGTTGACGAATCAGGCGAATCGCTGATAGGTGTGAACATCCTTGTGAAAGGTACTGTGAATGGTACTATTTCCGATGTTCAGGGGAACTTTTCACTAAGCGTTTCTTCGGCGCCTCCAATTACGCTGGTAGTAACCAGCATCGGGTATCAGGCGCAGGAGATCGAGATTACCTCCGCGACCGTAAATGATATGAAAATCACAATGGCTGAATCTGTTTTGATTGGTCAGGAAGTGGTTGTTTCTGCCAGTAGGGTAGAAGAAAGCATTCTACAGTCTCCTGTATCTATTGAAAAGATGGATATCAGGTCTATCAGAGAATCTGCCGCACCCAGTTTTTACGATCAGATTGCAAACTTCAAAGGTGTTGATGTAAGTACACAAAGTCTTACATTTAAATCAATTAACCCCAGAGGATTTGGTGCAAATGGTAATACAAGAACAGTACAGTTGATTGATGGAATCGACAATCAGGCTCCAGGACTTAATTTCCCTGTGGGAAATATTGTTGGTATTTCTGAGGTTGATCTGGAAAGCGTTGAAATTCTTCCTGGTGCAGCTTCTGCATTGTACGGACCTAACGCCATTCAGGGAATTATTTTGATGAACAGTAAAAGTCCGTTTGAGTATCAGGGACTTAGTGCCAGTGCTCAATTAGGCCTTACTCATGCTGATGGTGCTGACGATGATGCCGGACTATATAATAACTATCAGTTGAGATATGCCAAGGCCTTCAATAACAAGTTTGCTTTCAAAATCACTGGTAGTTATCTGCAGGCGCAGGATTGGAGAGGTGTAGACTTTAGAGATCAGGGCTTCAATGACAATAGGGTGAGGAACATTGTAGAAAGAAGCCCGAATATCAATCCTGATGACAGATCTGGCTTTAGAACTTATGATGGTGTGAATGTATATGGTGATCCAACAGTAAATATTGGTGATATTGTAGCAGGTTCCTCTGTTGCAACTCTTGGACCGCTAGGACCTGAGGGTGATTTTACACCTACTGGTTACACTGAAGCAGAGTTTGTTGATAATACGACAGAAAGTATCAAGCTTGGAGGTGCATTGCACTACAGGATTAACGATAAAATGGAAATCCTGGGACAAGTCAACTGGGGTCAGGGAAGTACAGTTTATACCGCTAATGACAGATTTGTTCTTGACAACTTTAATATATGGACGGGGAAACTGGAATTAAAAGGTAGTAATTTCTTTGTCAGAGGTTATACAACACAGGAGAATTCCGGAGATAGTTTCGCAGCAAATACACTAGCATCGTTAATCAACGAACAAACCACAATCCCTGCCTATATTAATTCATTTTTGGGAGCAAGGTTAGATGGAGCTACTATCGAGCAGGCACATGACGAAGCGAGAGTTAATAGTGACAATCTAAGACAAGCAAATTTGGAAAATGGTAGATTCCAGGCTTTGTACGATTCATTAAGAGAAGTACCTATTTCTCAAGGTGGTGCTCAGTTCCTTGATGAAACTAGTTTGTATCATGCAGAAGCCATGTATAATTTATCTAACCAGATTGATTTTGCGGAAATCATTATTGGAGGTAATTTCAGAAGATATAATTTGAAGTCAGGTGGTACTTTATTTGCGCTTGAAAACATAGATGAAGGAGACGAGTTCAGCATCAGTGAATATGGTGCTTATGCCCAAATTGCCAAAAAAGTGGCAGATGAAAGACTTGCTTTAAGTGGATCTATCAGATATGACAAAAACGAGTTCTTTGCAGGTCAATTTTCTCCGAGATTATCAGGAGTCTATACAGCAGGTGGTAAAAGAAATCACAATTTGAGATTCTCTTTCCAAAGAGGTTTCCGTATCCCTACTACCCAAGATCAGTTTATCAATCTTGATGTTAGAACCAGAAGGTTGGTAGGAAGTAATCAGTCATTAGTGGATCAGTTTAATTTTATAACTAACCCTGTTTATAACAACGACGATATAAACGAGGTTAGGGCTGGAAATAAGACGGTAGATGAACTGCAACCTTGGACAGATTTTGAATTTGAAACAGAGAAGGTTAGTACTTTTGAATTAGGTTATAAGAGTTTGATCGGTAACAAGTTGTTGATTGACGGGTATATTTATTTGAGTAACTACACTGACTTCATCACAGAAGTGACGCTTGCTCAGGATGCGTCTACTTTAGATCCTAATGTAAATGGTGTAACGCTAAGATACATAGCGCCTAGTGGTGGTGTTGATCCAGCTACACTTGTTGCAGGTAATAATGTTCAACTCTATGGTTTTGATGTGAATTCAGACGAAACTGTTACAGCTTTAGGTTGGGCAGTAAGTGCAGAGTATTTGTTAGACAAAGGATATACTTTTGGTGGTAATCTTTCGTGGAATGAACTTAGAAACGATGAGGAATTAAGAGATAAAGGCTTCTTCGCGCAGTTCAATACGCCGGAGTGGAGATATAATATTAAATTTTCTAATAGAAAGGTAACTGACAGACTTGGATTCAATATTCAATACAGATGGCAGGATGCGTTTGTCTGGGAGTCATCTTTCGGTCAGGGAGTTGTACCTGCATTTGGATCACTTGATGCACAGGTCAGCTATAAGATTCCTGATTTGAAATCTATCTTTAAGATTGGAGGGTCTAATATCACCAATAATAGATATACTACTTCTTTCGGTAATCCAAGAGTTGGTTCATTGTACTACATAGCCATTTCATTTGACGAATTCTTAAATTAATAATCAGCGAGAAAATGAAAAATACTTTTAAATATATCATTGGTATGCTGGCACTAGTGTCTACTATGTTTATTTCCAGCTGTAATGAGGACGAATTAATTCAAGAAAGGTTAGATGATAACCCACTTCCTACACCGACTGTTATCACACCTGGTACGGCGGATTTTACAAAGTATGTATCGCTTGGAAATTCGTTGACAGCGGGTTTTATGGATGGCGCATTGTTTCCACTTGGACAAAGAGATACTTACGCAAGTATGTTGGGAACGCAATTTGCTCAGGCTGGCGGAGGAACATTTGTTTTTCCTAACACAGTAACTGGTAACGGATTTGGCGGAGTTAACCCGGATGGGTCTTTTAGAGGAAGATCTTCTGCGAACGCAGCTGCGGCTGCTGATCCTAACGCTGCTCTGTCTGACATTATAGAATTCTCTGATGGATCTGCTATCACACCTTCATCTATACCAAGTGCAAGTTTGAATAACTTTGCAGTTCCTGGCATGAGAATAGTAGATGCTACTTTTGGAGGCTATGGAGCTTTGAACCCATACTTTGGTGGATTTCAATCATCGGCAACTGCTTCAGTTGTGGGAGACGCAGCAGCAGCAGGAGCCACGTTCTTCAGTGTTTGGCTAGGTAGTAATGACGTACTGGGTTATGCCTTGGCTGGTGGTGCTTTTGGAGAGGATTTTGATCCGACCAATAGCTCGACTTTAACAAGCACTGACGCTTTTACTGCAGCACTTTCAGGGATCTTGGATGCTATGTCTGCTAACGGAGCTGAAGGATTAGTTTTAACTATTCCACCAGTGACGCTCACTCCATTTTTTCAGTTTGTAACTGGTACTGAGGCAGGCATTAATCTGATTCCTTTAGATGCAGCGACTGCTGGAGCAGTAAATGCTGGTTATTCTGATTACAATGACGGTCTTGATGCCGCTGTACTTTTATCAATCATTACAACTGAAGAAGCAACAAGAAGAAAAGTCAATTTCATTGAAGGTGCAAATCGTCCTGTAATTACTGACGAAACGCTAACTGTTGCAGATATATCTCTTGCTTTTGGATTGCCCGCTGGTTCTGTAATATTGCCTAATACAAGGCACATGGAACCTGGTGAGCTACTTCCTTTAACAGCTGCTTCTGTGCTTGGAGTTCCGGCTGATCCAGCTAATCCAACATCTATTCAAGGGGTTGCAGTTCCTTTAGCTGATCAGTTTGTACTGACTACAGCTGAACAAGGTGCAATAATCTTGCGAACTGCTCAGTTTAATGGGATTATTGCAGCTCAAGCCGCAGCAAGGCCTAATGTTAATTTGGTAGATATTCAGCCTTTGTTTTCAGACATGTTTGGATTAACGACTACTCAAGCCGCTCTGCTAGGCTTGTCAGATGCTGCTCAGGCTGCTGCTGACGGTGTTCCGGGACTGGTTTCCAATGGTGTTACTTTTGTACCGCTTAGTCTCGACCTAAATGCTGTCTTCACTAGTTTGTTTTCTACAGACTTGATTCATCCAAATCCAAGAGGACAGGCATTTGTAGCCAACGAGATTATTAGAGTCCTTAACAGTACTTATGAGTCGAATTTTGAGGAAGTTGATCCGCTTAATTTCCCCGGAATTAATGTAGCGTTGTAACGCTTACATACCTCAAACAAAGCCTTGTATCCTAATTTGCTGGATACAAGGCTTTTTTATTACTGAGCTCTTTTAAAAACATAGCGAGTAATGTAAATACCTTCACCATCAGTTTCGCCTCCGTCACTTTCGACACCACTGGTAACGAATACCAGTTCCCAGCCATTTTTGGCCATTTGTGTTAGTTTGTCACTAACTAGTGCATCGTTAGAAGCTATATTTTGAAAATTAATTCCGGTAAGACTATAAAAATTCAGCAATTTCGTTTCTTCAATCCCATCGATTCTTAAATCTCTTCTCCTTACTTTATTTTGTTCATTTCCCTTTTTACCATTTGTTCTTTCAGTAGTAAATTTTTCAGAATCCACTTCCTCAGTTGGACTTAGCATTCTTGATCTTCCTATCCCTGCGGGGATAATGGATTCGACAGTAGTGATGATTTTATACTCTTGCGCATTCGAGATCGTAAAAATTGTCAGCACCAGGCAAACCGTTAAAAAGATTCTTTTCATAATTGTTTATTTAATGTTTAAATTCTTGTGAGCAGATTTTACAAATTATATGCCAAAAACCCAATTCATGACAAATATACTTTTCAGACAAAGTGTTGCTTATTATATTTATCGGTCAGCTTATGGAATAGAATGAAGCGTTTTTCATTGATTGTATTGTTAAATTGACTCATCATATTTCATAGAAAAAATTGAATGAT
>JBCBHL010000004.1:0-55338 GCA_038525605.1 Bacteroidota bacterium | reverse complement strand
TAATAGACTAAAGATCAAAGACAATAGACAATAGACAATGGACAATAGACAATTAGATAAATAAAAGTCTAAGATCTTTTGTCTTAAATCTAATATCTAGCGTCTAATATCTAAAAAGAAAAGAGGTTACAATCGAATAGTGCTTGCTTTGGCTGTTATTCAGATACCCATCGGCCTGAACACATATCCAAGTTTATCATCGAAGTATTACTATTCTACGACACTCTATTTTTTCAGACTTTAGATGTCAGATGTCAGATATTAGATTTTAGACTTTTGACTTATCTATTGTCTTTGATCTTATGTCTAATGAGAGAAGAGGCAACAAGCGAAAAACCAACATTTTGTGCTCTACCAGCTGAGCTATCCTGATGTTTCCATCAAGAGTCAGATTCGAACTGACGACCCCATCGTTAACAGCGAAGTATGGCTTTTCTACGGCACTCTATTTTTTTAAGACTTTAGATGTCGTATAGTAGGTTTTAGACTTTTGACTTATCTATTGTCTTTTGTCTTTGATCTTATGTCTAAGATCTAATATCCAGTATAATACAATATTTCAAATCTGCCCGGAAGAAACTCCCTTCTGGAATTTCCTGTTTTGCTCCGGGCAAGGTTTATCAATTAAATTTCAATTTTCATAATCTCCTTTACTGCGTCACTACCATTTTCGATAGCTTCCAGTATATCGAAGATTTTGTCAGACCAGCCGGCGATCAAATGAACATCGTCGCGCTGGACACTCAACGGTGTCTGACCGTAACCAACCAGATCAAAGAGGTATAGCTTCGCATTTGGAGCTACTGTCTTCTTATAGTTGATCCATGAGCCTTTTAGGTTATTACCACCATATCGGCTGTCCCACAGCTGCAAATCAGTAAACATCATCACTTTGTCCATCACCCTTAGGGATTTGATCAGTGATTCTATCACCCTGTAACCATTGGTGGAATAACCAACAGAACCTTCCATTTTGTTCAGCCTACTGACATTCGAAAGAATATCAGTACCAGTCAAAGAAACTTCTCTCCAGCTATCTCCGAAAATACCTGTGACGACATTCTCAGACCTGTTGGCCATCAGCATACTCAGTACCAAACCGATATCATAACACCTGATTTTACCTTTTCTGCCTACCGGTGTAAACATTGATCCGGATACATCAGCAGCCAGTAATATTCTGGTTTCAAGATCAAATCCTGAAATATTTTCGGCACTTATTTTAATCGCTTTTTCAAGCGCTTTCAAAACAGCTGACACGTAGTTTAACTTCAGTTCTACCAGTTCGTTATATGCAGCCAGATACCTGAAAGGAAATTGTTTAGCTTTCCTGATTTCAGCTGGATCTGATAGTCTGTTCAACACCGTTCTGATAGCACTAGCTTCCACATTGGCTTCCAGGATGTTTCTCAGGTTTCTCATCAGCGCCATGTAACCAAGTCTACCGCTTGTGATCAGTTCTTCCCACTTCTTTCTAAAAGCTCTCGCCTTTTCGATTTCAGTGGTAAAACTCTGTTTACCAAGTTCTGAAAGTTCTACCTCCCAGGTATATGGCGTTTCCAGGTTTCCGCTAATGATCTTGTCAAAAAGATTTTGCTGCGTTTCATTCGCCGCTTTTGGGTGAGTGAGAAACAAAGCATCTTTAAAAGTGATCTCGGTTTTTCTGTTGTATTTAGCAAATTGATATTCATCGAATTTGTTAAATGCATCAGCAATACCTTTCTGGATTTGCTTCGACATTTTGTGAAGCTTTTTATCTCCATTTCGTGCATTGGAAAGCTGATAATATGCCAATAGTTCAGTGATTTCATCGGCTCTCCTAATGACTCTTGCAGTGGCTTTTTTAACCAGACTATCACCATTATGTCTTTTAGACAATTCAGTAACCAGTACCAGCGGAACAGATCTTAGGTTCATTTTATCTCTGGCATAAATAGCCAGCCTGGCAACAAACACAGGATCTACTTTCCCAATCAATCTGGTGATGCGTTCCAATCTATCAGAACCTTTTTCGTAAAAACTGTTGGACAAACTTGCTGTCACAACTGCTGCGTACAACTCCATTTCAGGTGTTGTCTGATAAGCCACTTCACCTTCGTGGTTCAATACCTTATTTGTTGCTTTTGTCATTATATTGAATTTCATAACAGTAAGTTTTTTCGTGTTTGTTAATCAATTATGACTCAAAGATGAGGGGCGTGTATGCAGTGTTTTTGCGCAGTGAAATAATTTTTCAATTTTTTTAATTCGTCTGTTTTATCAGCGATGAGGTGTACTTGTCCGGTTTTTTATCAGACTATTGAACATCGCCTGATATGATAGAAAGTCTGATGCGATCGACGTTATTATCTGTTTGGTGGTTAGTCCTGGGTTTGGGTAACAAAGGTTACTCAGCTCCATGAAAATTGTCAGTAATTTTGATATCTTCAATGATTTATTTTGAACAATAGATTTGATAGTTGACTAAACGAATCATCATGGAAGATTACAAAATACCAATGGAAGAATATGAGGCAATAGAAAAGATGATTGCCAGCGAAGCAAGTGTTGTGGGGATTGATGCGAAGAAAACCCATATCCTTATTTTGCATAAACTGATTGAAATAGAAAAGCGTCTAAAGGCAATTGAAGAAAAATAACTCAAAGATAGGGATTGCGCTGGTTCTTTGTCTGACCCTTGGACTGGCACCCTTTTTTCCCGAACCTCATTTATGGGGTAAGTTGAAGTGGATATTTGGCGGAGCTCAAGGCATGAAACCAATCGACTATTTCGATTTGCTTTTTCATGGTTCTCCATGGATTTTTTTAATCGTAGAAATTTTTAATAAGCTGCTAAAAAATGGAAAAGGAAGTCATACAAATAGAGAATCTTAAATGTGGGGGATGTGCTAATAGCATCAGAAAGAACCTAGAAAAACTCTCTGCTGTTTCGGAAGTCACTATAGATTTGGAAAAATCAGAAGTGCAGGTTTCTACGGATAGTGATGTGAAAAGAGAAACAATCATTGCTGCTTTGGCAAAACTAGGATATCCGGAGAGCGGTCAGGGTACAGCTATCCAAAAAGTAAAATCATATGTGAGTTGCGCCGTGGGCCGACTTAGTAATTAGTTTAAATCTGCCTTCGCGGCTGCTTTCTCCGGCGGCCATAGCCTTTGGCGATGGACTCGGCAGACGAGAAGCTGTGGTCTTATTCCCCGATACTTCCGCTAGCGCAGAAGCTACTCTGCGGAGGCGCTGCATCGGAAACTAGGGTCTAGGCCTTGCCCTGGGGTAAATACCATTTATTAAGTAAAAACTAGTAACTTTTAATCACCCTTTTGCTGAGCCATGTTTTTTTAAGCAAATTGATGAATCTATTTTAGGTATTTTCAGATGATTAGATTTATCTTGAATACTTTCATCAGATTTTTTTGACATGGACTCCTCTGCTATTTTTTCAATCTGCAATACAATCGCTTTTTTTAGCTGGATTGTATTGATGATTTTTCCTTTTTCGAAATTGGTGCAAAAAATCTTGTTCATAGTGGTCATATTATCATTTTCGATCCTTTACAGCGCTTTTGTCTGGCCGTCGATGAATATGGAAGCATTCCAGGAATTCAGCTCACTTGCTGGTGTTACCAGACTCTTTTCGGTACCCGACATGGTGCTGATTGGTTGGGTACATTACCTCTGCTTCGATCTGATGGTAGGACTTTACATCGTCAACAACGCTGAAAAGAATGGAATCAACAGGTTTGTCATCATTCCATCCTTGCTTTTTACATTCATGATGGGACCTTTCGGTCTTTTGCTTTACGTTATCATCAAATCGATCGCTATTAGAAAAATTGAATTGAAATACACATGATGAAGTTTTTGAAAGAGCTGAAAAGTCGTAGCAAACCGTTTTTTTATTTCGGTATCATCAATTTAATATCAGCAATTATTTGCATTCCGCTGATTTTACTTTCAGACATACAGGTGCTGGGGATCAATGCCTGGATTAAACCATTTAAGTTCTTTGTATCATCTGTTATTTTTTGTTGGTCGATGGGTTGGTATCTTAGTTACTTGAAAAAGCCCCGTACCGCTCTTATCTATTCCTGGGTGGTTATATTAGTTTTCACATTTGAAAATGTCTACATCTTCATGCAGGCTTCAAAGGGGGAACTGTCACATTTCAATGTATCAAGTGCTTTTCATGGTTTGATGTTTGCAGCGATGGGAATAGCCATCTCTATTATGACACTCTGGACTGCCTATATTGCTATTTTATTCTTTATCAATAAATTGCCTGATATCCCAGCCAGTTACAAGTGGGGAATCAGATTCGGAATAGTAGCATTTGTCATCTTCGCTTTTGAAGGCGGAATGATGGGAGCAAATTTAGCGCATACGGTAGGAGCCCCGGATGGAGGTCCGGGATTGCCATTAGTCAATTGGAGTACCCAGTTTGGTGATCTTAGAATTGCACATTTTGCGGGCATGCATGCTTTACAGGTATTTCCAATTGTAGGCTTTTATGTCATTAGAAAGTCAGCAGCTCAGTTGATTTTTATGTTTTTATATGTTGCAGCCTGTTTTACAATTTTATATCAGGCTTTATCGGGAAGCCCGCTGATAGGAATCGGATAATCCTTACCGGATTTTATAGATTTTAATGGTATGTTCCATTCCTTTTAGCTGTGTCTCGTAAGCTACAGCATCTTTGGGTGTTTCGCCGTTGAGTTTGCTTAGTACATTTTCTGAAATCAGCAGCTGAGATTCATATTTTTTATTCAGCTGTTCGATACGGGCAGCTGTAATGACGGTGGTTCCTGTGATCGAATATTGCTTCCTTACATCTGTTCCGACATTCCCGGCTACCACATTTCCGGCATGAAGTCCAATCCCTATTTTAGTAGGAGGAATGCGTTTGTCCTGACTTCTCTTGTTGACTTCAGAAACGATGGCCTTTGCTGCCAGATAAGCGTTTTGCACATCATTTTCATAGGTGACTGGTGCACCAAAAGTTGCCATAAAGCCGTCTCCCATGAATTGATTGATAACACCATGATGCTTCTCTATAATCTCTATCATAAATCCAAAGACATCATTTTGATATTGGATAACCTCGTCAGGAGTTCGGGTGCTGGCAAATGGTGTGAAATCTCTTATGTCCAGAAACATCACACAAACGAACTTTTGAATATTCCCTTTATCAGCCTCTTCGGATATCAAAGCGGTGGCAATGTCTTCCGACACTTGTTGCCCCAGCAACTTCTTGATTTTAAGTTCTGCAGTAGCCAGTTGCTTCCTCGTATTGTTTAAATGATTGAAGGTAATCGTCAGGTCTTGATGCGCTTTCTTTTTCGTTTTAAACAGCCACCAGAATAGTACTACCAGAAATAACAGGATGAGGGCGCCAATTATCAAACCATTTCGGAAGGACTCCTGTCTCGCAATTTCTTTTTCTCTTTGGATGATGGCAATGTCATTGAGTTGGTTTTCCTGTTCCAGCAAAATGATTTCCTGAGCCTGATTCATCAGTTGCACGGAATCCAGTTCCAGCTGTTTTTGCCTTGCTATCAATCGGGTTTTTATATCCTGGTATTCTTTGTAATATTTGAGAGAAAGGTCATAATTTTTCTTCCTTTCAAATTCTTTGGAAAGCCTCATCAGTTCATCCATCTTTTGGATATCATCTTCCTGAAATTCCTCAACAGCAGGTATTTCAGTCTGGTTATCCTGGATTATTTCGGAAAGTGCCTGCTTTGTGGAAGCCATTGCTGAACTATCGCTGAGTCTCTCGAAATTTCCGGACGCCATCTGATAATAAGCAGCTGCTGCTTCCTTTTCGTCTATTTTTTGATAGAGCTCACCAATCTTCACATGCAGCTCTGCAACCTGTTGCGCATCTCCGATGTTTCTGGATAGGTTGACAGCCATCTTATACTGCTTGATGGCTCCTTCATATTGTTTCAACTGTTCTTGTTTTTTAGCCAATACCAAAACTGAGGATAGCTTGAGATTAGCAGAGCTTTTATTGATTTTTTCACCAATATTGAGAGGTTTTATTTTTTTGCCAAAGAGACCTTTATCAGGTTTTTCAGCATCGATTTGACTCATTAATTGGTTTATCTGGTCATTCATAGTAGAATCACTCTGTAGCATTGCCTCATCAGCAGCCTTTTGAGCCGCTTGTTTCGCTAACCGGAATTTTTCCTGATTGGTATATACTGATGCAAGCTGATAATGCGCTTTTAGTTTTTCGATCCTGTCTGATTCATTGAGCAGGACATTTTCAGAAGTAAAGATGGCATCCGCCAACTGGTTGGCCTGACGGGCATATTTCAGCGCCTTTTTCAGATCGCTGTTCCCATAATGCCCGGATAGTAGGTTGAGTGACTTCAGCTTGTCGATACCATATTGTCGATTGATGATCTGTTCAATGGAATCGGAGTTGATGCTAGTCTGCCCTATCGCCGAAATGCTTAGGGAGCAAAGTAGGAAAACTGAAAAAAGAGCTTTGATAATCAATTGCATGTGCGTTTCATCAATACGGTATTTTAAAGTTACAAATTTTGCATTATATTGATTTTAGTTCTACAGAATAAACTAAAGATGTCAACTAATTAAAAATAACTCATGAATCATACTATTCGTCAGCCCAACCAATTTTTGATGCTCGCCTTTGGTCTGATTTTTACTTATATAATTATTGATCAGGCAGGTGATTTGATCTTTTATTGTATTACATTGATATTCTATCAGCTTGAGTTTTATCCATTAGAAATTGGGTTTATAGTTGGATCTCTTTACGAGATAGTACTGATAGTGATTATAATAGTACTATTGATAAGAGTCTATCAAGAGCGACTGGCTATTCCTACTAAATTTTTTGAGACATCAACGCACAAAAAGTTGCTTGCCAGCGCTATTGGATTGTTTGTTATAACCATTTTATTTAAATACACGTACGATCAGCTTGTTAATTATTTAGGTGAAAATTCATTGAGGTCTTCCTGGCCGTTCTCGACCGTGGGCGAAAAAATAACTTATATATCCTTGATAGGTTCGGGTTTAGGTTTCATTCAGAAGTTGATTATGGTGTCTAGCTACATGGTACTCATCCGAAAAGAATCAACAAAAGATCGGTGAAATCTTGTTTGTCGAGTATGCAAGAGGCAGATAGAGACTTCATTCGGGATCTACTCCATCCGTTAACCATTTGAGACCAATCGTTTTCCAGTCATCGGACAATGATGCGTCTATGTATCTTTCATTTTTACGGATTCCGGTATTCATGGCAATTCTCTTGTATTGGATTTTAGTGATTTCATTTTTAAGTACGACAACAGACCTCTTCATACCTCTTCTTTTATAGTATTTCTGCCCTTCTTCCAGTTTGCTTTGACTTTCTATGGGGAGGGGAGTTTGAAGATTGCGCAGATCTACCATCACACCAAATGATTTTGGAGGATTTTCCAGTGCATTAACTGAGTCGCTATACCAGGATTCCATTTCGTGCCTGCTGATCAGGCCTTCGAATGTTAAAAAATATCCATAGTCTGTTTTCTCAATTTTATACATGTCGGTTTTGTTAGACTATCTACAATCCAAGTGTGTGTTTTCAAACACATGGTAACTATCAGTTTTTTTGATTGCGTTGAATCAATTGATCTGTATTCTTCTAATGCCTTAAATCTGAAATCAATTAAACGTTGCGATCAAGACCGTGATAATTTGCTAAAAGTGAGAAGTTCCTTGTCCCAAAAATATTATTATAAAGTTAACATAATGCATCAGTAAGCTTGTGGAATTTGACTAAATATTGAAAGATTTACTTAATCCTGTTTTCACGTGATCACAATTGAAGTATGATTTAGAAGTATAGCTGATCAATTATAAAGTACTAAAACCATCAATAGGAAAAGTTATGTGAGGTGCATTCTTGCTGGCAGGTCAACTAAGTTGGGTCTGTTGCTGAAGGAATAATTAATAAATGATAGCTATGATAGATGAAGTCTTTCCGTTTTTTAACCAGAAATAAGCACTCCGCAGATTCCACCTGCAATTAGTAAATAAGCACCGGCTATTATGAACAGTACTTTTGCAGTACTTCGTTTTTTCTTTAGGAAAATCAGTCCAATGAGGGCGAGAATAATCGACGGTCCCACCATTACAAAAAGGATCAAAAAAATAATTCCGATCAGGGCATCTCCATTTAGTTCTAATAATATCATAATCAATAGTTTTTAATTCATCGACAAAGCACCACAGATACCACTAGCTATCAGCAAGTAGACTCCTGCCATAATAAAAAATATCTTTGCCCGGTCGTTTCCCTGCCTTTTATATCTTTCTGCAATAATTCTCAAGACAATTGGTGGTCCAAATACCACAAGGAATAAAACCGTTATCATCACCAAGAAGGTATCGGTATCTATCATAAGAATTGAGCTTAAATAGTTTCGTTTTGCAGCTTTTTCAAATATTCTTTTTTGTCATCCCGGTAAAAGAGATTCATTGTTTCAAACGGGATGATTTTATTGTCTTTGTCAACTATGTGTACGCAGGACTTTTTAATAGCCCGCACATCGAAATTATAGGCATCTACAAATTGCATGATCACTATTCTAAACAGGTTGTTGTAGCTAAGACCCGGAGCGTCCACCTGTGGCAGACAACATAAGATATCGTGTAGTTTTTCCTGTGCGTCATCCACTGAGTTTCCTGTGCTGAATAACTCTATCATTTGCTTCTGCAGTCGTTCGTCCTGTTCGTAAACGATTGTGTTTTTGCTGTTATCTAGTAAATCTGCCGGATTAATATACCTGGTGAGTGGGAAAACCTGACCACCAAGTTTCAGGGCATAGCCCATGATCAATGAATCAGGATTGCAAGGTACGGGAATCAAATCATCGTTGTTAAAAACACTACTTTGTTCAAGTATTTTACGCCTAACCTCCGTCATGGTAATTCTATCTTTCGATGCATCGAAATTTTCCAGTCTTCCGGCAATTTGTGTCGGTTGGAAGGTGACGCCTCTGACACATTTTTGAGCGAGGGCATAATCTATTGTCTTCCCGATCTCATCATCATTGAGATTTTTCTGAAGTGTTACCACCAATGTGGTTGAAAGATTGACCTCATTTAAGTGAGCCAATGCCTGCTTTCTTACATTTGCCAAATGTGCTCCGCGCATACTTTCCAATACCTCGTCGCGGAAAGAATCGAATTGCAGATAGATTTCGAAATCAGGTGCGTAGGTAGCAAGTCTTTTGGTGAAATCGAGACTTTTGGCAATTTCAATACCGTTGGTATTGACCATCAGGTGCCTGATTGGTAACGTCTTTGCATAGTCCAGAATTTCAAAAAACTGTGGATGGATAGTTGGCTCACCACCACTGATCTGGATTACATCAGGTTCTTTTTCGTTTGCAACGATTGTGTCCAGCATCGCCTTGACTTCATCAAGTGTCCTGTGTCTGCCGTATGACGGAGATGAACCGGCGTAGCAAGTGGGGCATGATAAATTGCATCGATCTGTTACTTCAATCACCGTAAGGCAGGAGTGCTGTTCATGGTCAGGGCATAATCCACAGTCGTATGGACATCCATAATGCGTTTCGGTGTTAAATCTGTAGGGTGTTTCTGACGGTTTGTTGTAGTTTCTGATGTTTTTGTAATAGGCAATATCATCAGCGATCAATACTTTGAAAGTGCCATGTTCTTTACAGGTTTTGATCATGTATACCTTGTCATTTTCAAAGATGATTTTCGCGTCAATTCTTTTGAGACATTCCGGGCAGAGGCTCAAGGTAAAATCATAATAGGTGTATTTTCTGGTAGGCATTTTTAATGGATTTTATGATTGTTCGGTAGTAGTAAACATAACAAATGATGCATAGCCATTGAATGCTGCTAAGACCTAATATAAAAAATGTATTTGGTTTTATGAACTCGATCAGGAATCTGAATCCAAAATAGAGGATCATGAAATACTGAAAAATCAGACCGCTTTGTAATGTATTGGATATTGCTTGTCTTCTCAACAAAAAGAATAAACCTGCCAAAAAGATCAATTCATACAATGCAATAGGATGTCTGGATATGCCATCACCTAAATCCATTCCCATGAAAAATGTCGTTTGAGTGCCGTACGTAAATTCTTCTATACCTTTTAGAAAACAACCAATTCTGCCAATAAAGATTCCTAAAATGATGGGCAAAGTGAATAAATCGCCAGATGAGTTTTTCTCACCAATGATGATTTTTGCAATTTCTACACCTAGCAATCCCCCGAATAGGCCGCCCATGATAGTTTTTGTGTTGAGCAGCAAAACGAGATATTCCAGCGAATTATTAAAAACAGGATTTTCCAAAAAACCTACCAGTCTTGAACCGATCAATGCACCCAGTATCGCACCCAGGATGATTGACAGCCTGTTAGAATTGCTGATGCTATCGTGTTGGTTGCGACGTAAATAGATGTAATATCTGAAAGCCATAAAAAAGGCCAGATATTCCAGAATTAAATGAACATTAATGGCAATGCCACCGATATTTGGTTTCCAGGGTATTGTCAAAATAAAAGAGCTGATCGCATTGATAATGATGTTATTATTGATAATCATCTCAAAATACTAAGAATCACATAGTATGAAAAAAGTATGGGTACATTTTAGCCCATCAGTAGCAAATGGGCATGTTTATGGTCTGAATGATTCACAAAATCATGTACAATTAAAGCTACATCATACACCTGATGTAGTAATTCCTTATTATTAGTAAACTGTCGGTTTTTGAAATTTTACAAGTTAGGAATGTCGGAAAATCTCTTATATCGTATCAAAAAGATAACATGGCTGGTCTGAATGCAATAGTCATCGGGAAGGAATTGCCTGAATCATCTGACATTGAGTTGCGACTGTTGCAAATCAACTGTCATTTGAAATGCTATGCTCATGATCTTGTTAATACGATGTCCAGGATTCATCAGTTGAAAGGAGAATTGGATTTGGTTTTGATATTAATTCAGGATGGAGATGAGTTTTGGACTTTGGAAGCTGCAAATGCCATTAGAGAAAGTTATTCTTTTCCGATCTTATTCATACTCCATACGATCAATTCTGATGCGATCGCTGAAGAGATCAGAGGAAATAGATATGCTTGTTTCATGAGTCATCAACTGAGAGGAAGAATTCTTTTAGCATTGGAGGATTCCTATCGGCAGTTGTTACCTGAAGATAGGTATGAAATTAATCAGCATCAGAAGTACTTTTTCTTAAGAGACTCAGTTGTTTATATTGCTTATAACAACGTAGTAAAGATCACATTTGATGATATCAGATATTTGGTGAAAAAGGAAAGTGGTATCGAGCTATACACAACCGCTGAGAAGCATGATCTGAAAATCTCTCAGGGATTAATGGCCAAGCAAATTCAAAAGCCTTATTTCGTTTATTGCCAAGAAGGGATATTGATCAACGTAAAACTTGTTGATAGTTTCACAAAAGATCTGCTAACGATCGGTGGCCAGGAAGTGCCGATGCAAGAGCCTTACAGGGAACAAGTCTTTAACATGTTTAGGATATTTGATCAGTATAATACCTAAGGGATTTCAATCCGATAGGGAACCTGTTAATTGAACACTCAGCTGACTCTGATTCTAATTCCCTGAAAAGTCTTTGTAGAAATAATTGTCAGCCCCATCAATATAGGAGGCATTAAACAATACTTTGTCTTCAGCGAATAAAATCCTGCCATGTAGTATTGGAATAGCATCGGCCATGTTGAGGCGATATAGGTTTTCGCCAATTTTACGGATTCCCCACTGAGTATTGGTAGTCTCTTCACCATCAACGCTGACATTGATTGCAGCAGGAGTAAACGTTACTTTGACATTTTCAGCTGTTTTGTCAGAACCTTCAAATGCGATTCCCAGGGGGCAGCAAACATTATATTCCCATACCCACGTGCCTATGAGCTCATTTGCTGTAGAAGTTGAATCCCATTGTACACGATGATGTGATTCCCAGAAATCGCTATTGTTGAATTCTGCCAATACATCAGCTTCCTCGCATGAATAGAAAAGCATGCTTAGCACCGTGAAAATGTATAAAAGCTGTTTCATAGCGGATTAAATCTTTAACTAATCATCTGATCTTAGGACACAAAGTCAAATTGAATGGTTGTGATTTGACCATATTAATTGTGGATATAGAGGTATTTGCACAGATTAAATTTAAAAATATTTTGTCACCGATGATTACCTCATTGCGGCTGTTGCAACCAATGAAGTAAATAGCTGAATGTAGGTTATTGTAGAAAGACAACAAGAATATTTTGAACTAAAACTATCAGATTTAAATGACGAAACAACTGAAAAATTTCGAAGCAAATTCAATCGACAGCCAATTACAAGCAAAGATCACCGGCGGAGCGCTTGACAGAAACTATCTGAGAAGAAAGAGAGAAAAAAGTGAGCCTTCCAACCCCAGCAAAGGAGGAACATTGACAAAAAGACCAATCCCGAAATTGTAAGACTGATGATGGGTAAAATGAAAAGAAGTAAGCTGAAACAACTGACGGTCCTTAAGTTATCAACTGGTCAGATGATCCATTTACTGGGAGGTGGTGAGCAATCGAAAGTGACCATGTTTGATGAAGAAGGCTATGAATTAGCAGCCAACGGATAATCGATATTTATTTAACAGATACACAATTATGAAAGACAACAAATTAAAAATTGGTCAACTGAAGCTTAAAAGTTTTGTGACCACAATATCAGCGCATAACAATGATACAGTAAAAGGCGGATCAGGTTACACTTGCGGAGGATTTTGTTTTACATACACTTATCCCCCATGTAAAGTCACAAGGTAATTAACAGATAATCGTATTTTTAGGCAGGTAAGTAAAGACTTTTACTTACCTGTTTTTGTTTGTGAAAGCTGCAGTAGTGACGTTGTAATTTTTTATTAATCAAGCGAAACGATGCATAGGTGTAATTGCTGATATTGTATACGGAATTCAGCCAAATGCTAAAGTTGCGGTATACAGTGATGAAACCAACTTTGCTGATCCGTACTTTTGAATAGGCGGTACCGAAAAGCCTTCAAAAGAGTAGGAAAACCAAAACGCAACTTACGATGAATAAGAAACTGAACCTCGATAATCTAAAAGTGAGAAGTTTTATTACTGAGGAACTGGAAAACCTGAAAGGTGGAAATGGTAATTCTCTTACACATTCAAAAACCTGGATCTCAGTTAATTTTTGCACTTTAAATGCCTTTTTCTGTTAGGTTATAAAGTCCATGTCTGGTGTGCTTTCAAGCGTACCAGCCCCAAATCCATTTACCTTGAGATTTATCTGCCAACAGATTAAAATGTAATACTCGATGGAAAAATATCCGTCCGTGCCTGTCAATACGATTAACGCTGTTTTCCAGCTGATTCATTCTATCAGCTTAAATGTCACTATTCTCCATACAATTCATAATCCGGATGGACCTGATAATCAATGCTTTTTTGCGCACATCTACTGAAAACACATATGAAAATAAGGAGATAGGTGATTTTCATGTAAAAATTTGCAGTTTGATAAAAAATAGAAAGTAAATAATTCATTCAGATTATGAGCTCCATATTTTTCAGAAATTTCAATAAATAGACTGTAAAATCAAAATTCCTTAGAAAAACAGCGATTCCAAAGAGATAGGTAGCTTTTTGTCTCCTCGCTATCGGTTTTATTACTGCCATATTTCATTTATATTCATCAAATCAGTTCTTTGTAAAAAGAGCATATTACTAACCTAAATACTTAGCTTTATGAAAACTTCGAGACGTCAATTACTTAAAAGCGGATTGCTGACTTTGGGTGGTTTTGCAGTGAGTCCGCATTTGAGTTTTTCAGAGTCATGGCGCGCTCCTGCCACTTTCAGCAAGGAGGGAAATGTACTTTACAGTCCATTCTTCGAAGAGTATATTCATGAAGCTTTTCCGGAATCCAAAGTTGTACTGAAAGCAAAACTCAATGCCAACGAAAATCCCTATGGGCCAAGTCCAATGGCAGTAAAAGCTCATCAGGAAGGTAGCCTGATGGGCAATCGATATGCCTGGAAAGACCTTTTTAAACTGATTGAAAAGATATCAGATAAAGAAGGTGTAAAAGCCGAAAACGTCATGATGGGTCCCGGCTCTTCTGATCTGCTGGAAAAGTTTGGGCTAGTACTGTTTATGAATGGCGGCAATATCGTTTCTGCCGATCCTTCTTACATGTCCATGATTCGGGTGGCGGAATCAGTAGGAGCCAGCTGGAAAGGAGTGAAACTAAAAGATGACTGGTCGCACGACCTGGAAGGAATGGAGAAAGCAATTGATGATGAGACTAAATTGGTTTATGTCTGCAATCCCAATAACCCTACAGGCAGTATTACAGATGGAGAGGCGCTTAAAGAATTCTGCATTCGCGCTTCCAAGAAAGCACCAGTCTTTATCGATGAGGCTTACATTGAGTTTTTGCCTGAGAAAGAACAGATGAGTATGGCATCTCTGGTAGCTGATGGACATAATGTGATCATTGCGAGGACTTTTTCCAAGATTCACGGTATGGCCGGACTAAGGATTGGTTATGTGGTCGCTAATGAATCGATAACTGAAAAGATTTCTAAAATAACCAGAGGAGGCATGGGGATTTCTTACCCATCGGTGATGGCAGCTTTGGCGAGTATGGAAGACGAGAAGTTTCAAAAGGAATCGAGGGCTAAAAATACCGCTGCAAGAAAATATGTCTGTACGGAATTGAAGAAACGAGGATATGATTATGTGCCTTCCGTAACCAGCTTTGTCTTGTTTCCTATAGAAATGAAAGGAAAGTTGTTTCTGGAGAAAATGACCAATCAAAATGTGGGTGTCAGGTCTTTTAAGATTTATGATCAGGACTGGTGCAGGGTCAGCATGGGCACTATGGAAGAAATGAAACTTTTCATCAATGCGCTGGACACGGTATTAAGTTAAGACATTGGAAAAAACAATAGGTTTATTACTGATAATTGGTCTGGGACTTTTTCTTCAAAAGAAGGTGAAGTCCTCAGATCATCTCCGCGGAATCAAAACCATTATTCTCTCTGTGGCACTTCCGGCAACAATCTTTGCGGCTTTGTTAAAAGTAAAGTTGGATGTTGAGATGCTGATGTTACCATTATTTGGCCTCTTAATCAACATAGTTCTAATAACAGCGTTCTATCTCATTTTCAAGTATCTGGTCGATGTGCAGTCGGATAAAAAACGATCCTTTTTAATGTTGATGCCGTCACTGGCGCCAGGCCTGTCTTGCTTTCCTTTTATCATGGAATACCTTGGATCAGAATCTTTGGCACATGCTGCACTTGCCGATCTGGGCAACAAAATATTTGTATTGATTTTATTGTATATGCTGGCAATGAGGTGGTATTACCAACGCAATGTTGAAAAGAAGGTCAGCAATGACAACAGAGTAAAAGAACTGTTGATTTCATTGATCAAAGAACCGATCAACCTGGTAATCATTGCAGCAATCTTATTGTTGAGCATGGGTATCAATATCGATTCTCTTCCTCCTGTTATTTCATCTTTGGTGCTGCGTTTAAGTGCTATAATGGGACCTTTGGTATTGTTGTTTATCGGGATGGCGGTAAAAATTAAGAAAAACGATGTCTGGTTTATCTTAAGGATGTTGTCGCTAAGAGCGGGGATTGCCTTTCTTTTATGTGCCTGCTTACTTTTTGTTTTGCCAGGTCTTACAACCGTCATGTCACTGCTATTACTGGTTTTTGCTCAAAGTTCAGTCAGCTTCTGGCCTTTTGCGCACATTGCTACTGTCACTGAGATGGAAAAAGACAACCGGGACAAGACCTTTAACAGCGACATAGCGCTGTCAGTACTGGCAATTTCTCTGCCATTTTCGACAATTACCATCCTTGGAATACTATCGGTACCAGCTATTGCCATTTCAGCTTTATATCCAGCAGTTGCAGGTATTTTATTAATAATGGTTTCGACAATTCCTCCATTAATTGTGTGGTTTAGAAATTTCAGAGGTATCAAAGGTCAGGAACTGGAGATATCACCCAATGCTTCTGCTGTTGAAAAGTAAATAATCCTAGCAAGCGGACGCTTGAATTAGGTTTGTTGGAAGAAGACCAGCCAGCGACAAATACCCTGACTGATCTTACATTAGCTTTTTACATCACAAATTACCTTTGAAGTAATCTTTGATCAATCGTGATGTTTTGGTTGCAACGGACTTATTAACCATTTTCTGTTCACTCTTTTCCAACTGAGAAAACTCAGTCCCATAGTCTTTTAGAAAATCTACAATAGCATCCTTATTGAAAGCACCTATGATCTGACCAAAATCTTGCATAGTCACTTCACCAATTTTGCTCAGCACATTATAAAGCCTGTTGGCCGTTGCATAAGTTGCCAACGCCTCTCTGAGCTCAACTACCTTTTCCGGAAGCGGTTCCTGTGCTTTACCTGATTTTTTAGGTTTCTTTTCCCTTTCAGACCACTTTTCATTTTTGTTTTTCAAAATGACCCGTGTGCCGTTATTGAAAAAGCAGCTTTCCTTTGGTTTGATAACTACTCCCTCACAGATGTTTGGTGAAATTGCCGGCAATCCCATGAGTGCAGGAATAGTAGAGTCAAATTCATTGCTGTAGGCAAGGCATTCTTCCAATTTTCCTTCAAACAGTGTTTTGGCATAGAGCATGTTATTGCTTTCAAAAAGCTCATTGCAGTGATCTACATCAAGAAAGCTGTCGCAGTTTACCTGAATATCGAAAGCATAGAACCTGTTATCCGGGCAATAGCTAACGCCTTTCTGTACTTTGATCGCATTTTTCACTTTTTCTACGGATTCATGCGGGTAATGACCGCCAATGAGTTCTCCGTAAAACGTTAGCTGATGCAGTTCGCTAACTTCTTTCTGAACTGCTACCCAGATCGCTTTCATACTGTCCAGGTTTGCTTCCAGTACCTGCTCAAAATTGTAGAATTTTTCTCCTGGCTGCAGGTCCGCAGTTCGCTTGGCAGCAGTGAAATTCACGCCGTCAGTTGTCCAGAAAGAAATGTTAGCACCGTGCGCCTTTTCCTGAATGATGTAGGTTTTATCCCACAATTCGTGACCAAGAATTCTGTCTAAGAATTCCTTTCGGTAGGTGTTTTCAATAGATGTGTACTTTTTAAACATAATTTGACAAAGGTTTAAATTGATTAAAAATTAATTGACTTTTACTTTTATTGATCTTTGCAGCCTTTTGGTGAATAGGCTGTTTACCGCATTCGGAAGAAGGGAGAGGACATAAAAAAACCTCGCATCCTTTTTGACTTTCGGAATGCGAGGCTTTGTATTGTTAATTTCACAGATACTCAATAGCGTCGCTCCCGGAAGTGATTCCAGCTGCGTAGCAATGTGTCATTAGGTACTATTTGATATCTTGAAGTTTTCATTTCTTTTTGTTGAGCGGCGAATTTGAACTGATTATTTGAAAATCACAAATGGTTTAAGTCAATTTGTTGGCAAAAAGGCTTATTTGTACTGATTCCAGATTGATAGGACACCTTTTTAGATTCAGATATACAAGAGGTGATTTCGCAAATGAGAGGGGTACTTACATAAGTGGGGTGGGGTACCTCAAAGTAGCAACGCCGCATATAAAATACTCAAGCGTGCATATCTGAATATCAACATCGCATATAAAATACTCAAGCGAGTATATCAATCATTCAGCGTTGAGAAAAAATTATTCACCATTGCATATCAAAGATTCAGTCTTGAATAAAAATTACTCACGGCTGAATAAAATTCATTCAAGCGAGCATATCAATCATTCAGTGTTGAGAAAAAATCATTCAAGCTTGAAAATCAAACATTCAACGTTGAGAAAAAAAGATCCGCGACTGAATATGAAAGATTCAGGTCTGAATAAAAAAGATTCATGGCTGAATAAAAAAGATTCAATCGAGCATATCAAATACTCAACTTTGAGAAAAAATTATTCACGACTGAATACCAAAGATTCAGGCTTGAATAAAAAAGACTCACGACTGAATATCAAAGATTCAAGCTTGAATAAAAAAGACTCATGGCTGAATAAAAATCATTCAATCGAGCATATCAAATAATAGACGTTGAGAAAAAATGAATTTAAAAGCAAGCGGAAATACATGCAAACGGACGCTTGCACCTGGTGTGGTTTAGTCTTTTTTTTGTCTTTTGTCTAGTATCTATTGTCTAATATCTTTTGTTTGATTTATCGTTGTATGAAACAACTTTGATATAGAAGTGAAGCTTCAACTTCACTTAGTTGGATATTTAGCATCTAGCATCCAATATCAATTCACCAATCATCATCGCTTACAGCACTTGTAAAGTCAGTAACCTGCTCAAAGGTATGATTCAATACTTTCGATCTCCTGTTGAAAAACCTTTGATTGAATTGACCATTATTTGGATTGATTGCAATAAACTCCAGATCAATGATCATTTCTGAGTCATCTCCTGTTACCTGCCTCGGCATCAACCTGATTGATTTTAAAGTAACTCTATATCTGTTTTCTTTAAAATCGATGATGAGATATGATTGAATGAAGTGTGTCCTTGAAAAGGTTGGCGCTGTTCTCTCGGTTGATATTTCATAACCTCTGAAGTCTAAAGAAAGCATTGGTATTTGTGCTGTGACATATCCATCGTGAACAGTTATATCATTGAAATGACCGGAATACCTAATGTTTTGGATAATCTCTTTCTTGCTGAGAGGAGTTTCAAATACCTTTTGCCAGATTACATGTTTATTACTTATTGAGAAATGATCCGTTGCGGTTGCGGGGCTATTGGATGGGCTATTGAGTAAAATAGAGCCAAATAAGGTGAAAATAAATGTTTTGATCATCATAGAGTTTTCCAAAGTAAGGATCAAAAATTATGCCTTGTTTTATGGGCTTTCTATGCCAATAGAAAAAGATCATACATGCAAGCTGGCACTTGCATTAGAGTTGGGCAAAAAGATTGATAGTGATTGTATTGTTAAAAGAGACAGCCTGAAACGCTTGTAGTCGCTTGCCTCTCAGGCCACCTCTCAATTTAGGGGCTTAACAAAGGTAAATATTTGGAGGGCCAATATAGCAACAAACCTTCTGTCCATTGACAAAGATGAATGAGCCATCTCCTCCGCATTTTTTTACTTCGATAAGATCTGGCCGACCTCCGTTGATTGTCTTCTGAGAGTTTTTAGTCAAATCTTTTGCGCCTTTCAATGAAGAAATTTTCTTTAGCATAATCTTGTAGATTTTAGTAATTAGTGTGAATCTCAAACAGTTTGAGTCAATTGAGAATTTTGACTTACCCTAATGCTTTTCAGGAACTATCAGTTTGAGGGTATGTAATTAGTTTATGTCACTTATTGGATAGTTAAATTAATGAATATTACTAATTTATCCAATTGCGGATTAGTTGTAGGTGAAAAGCAAAACCAGGCCGAATAAGAAAAACTGCTCAATTGCTCATCGAGCAGCTTTTACATGGTTTTTAATTCAACTTAATTGTTGAACTGATAATCTTTAGCAGATATACCATCCTGGTCTTGGAACCCAGCAGCAAACCTTTTGCCCATTGACAAATATGAATGAACCATCTCCGCCACATGCGGGAGCTTCGATTGGAATTAAACCACCATTAATATTTTTCTGAGCATCTTTAGTAAGGTTTTTAGCACCGTTTACATTTGAAAGTTGTTTTAGCATAATTTTATAAGTTTAATGTTTAGCGTATTTCTCAAACGATTAGAGTCAATTGAGAATTTTGACTTATTAGGAACTTTCACTGAATTAGTTATGTCTGAGGGTGCGATTCTTCAATTGGATATGGAAAGATAATGAACTTATCTGTTTTCAGTCAATCTAACAGGTTATTAGATTGTTTCTTTTGAGCTTTTATTGAATAATTGATCCGTAAAAAGAGGTCAAAATTATGAAGTCTTTTTTGCCAGTGAGTTAGCTGCGCAGCATTTACAACCTTCCGCCTTTTTGGGTGTTTCGGCGGTATCAATAGGATGATCATCTCTATTTGAGTTGAAACTGTTTTTGAATACCTGAACTTCAATTTTCATTTCGGGATTGAATCTTTTTGCCATGAGTTGATTTTTGGATGAATTTGTAAGAAAACCGAAAGTGTTTATCACCTTCGGTCTTTTTGAATGTTTTCAGCGTATTTCAGCATAATTTTGCATCACAAACACCTTCGGTCCTCAGTAGGGCAGTAGACGTTCACAGAAGGGCAATAGAATACAGAGAATGCGCAAGCTCTATTGTCACTGGCGGCTTCTTTACCTCCTTTGATCTGAGGCATTTCTGAGTCTGTTATAAAACTCTTTACTTTTAAATCAGCGATTTTTAGTTTGTCTTTCATTTTAATTCGTTTAAGTAATTAATAGTTTAACAAAATCTGGTATCACATCTTGCTCCTTCAGTAGGACAATAGTTTTCAGAAGGGCAATAGTATACAGTGAATGCGCAAGCTCTGTTGTTACTTTCTCCGCCTTTGATTTGAGGCATTTCTGATTCAGTAATAAAACTTTTAATCTTTAAATCAGCGATTTTTAGTTTGTCTTTCATCTTTTTTTAATTAGTTAATCAATAGTTTAATAATAGATTTAGATTACTTTATAAGTAACTGAAATTTAAGAAATTAAACTGTTTTCAACCAACTAACTTGCTTTTTTTGCTGATTTCAACTGTCTTTTAAGCAAAATAAATTTCAATAAATCTCAAAGCCTCATTCATTACAAAGAATTGTATTGAATAAGCATACGGCTTTCAAGATCTTACATATTCTTAAGTTCACCGCAATTGAAAAAGCGGGTTTCAGTTTCTGATGATATCATCGATTTTTTTAGAATAGATACAACAAAATAGCTGATGTGATCACGATGACTTCAGTAGTTATAGTTTATCCCAAGTGGTACTTAAATGCTCAATTCAATGGTTCCTATTATCCAATTATCATCAGGCTACTACTTTATTAGTCTACCTGCATTCTCCTGACCGGTTAACTGAATTATTCACCGCATTGCTCATTATCTAAGATCCTTCACTAACCGGAATCCTGTATGGTTTAAACTGGATTCTCGATCATTCGGCATCCTGCTATCAATCCTGTAGCCACTACAATATGAATCATTGCACAAAAATGAACCTCCTTTTACGACCGGTTGCCCATTTTCCGAAATTGCCCATTCCCAAACATTCCCACTCATTTCATAGAGGCCATAGGCATTAGCTGCAAAGGATTTTACAGGGGCAGTTCCTTCAAAACCATCTTCAATCGTATTTTTGAAGGGAAACAATCCTTGCCAAAAATTAGCTTTTGTTGAAGCCTGATCAGCTTTTTCATTCCCCCAGGCGAACCGATTTTCTTCACCTCCGGCAGCAAGTAATTCCCATTCTTGCTCTGTAGGTAGCCTTTTACCAGCCCATTCAGCATAAGCATTTACGTCTTCATAGGATACATGTACAACAGGGTGATCCATTTTTGTTTTGATATCAGAATCAGGGCCTTCCGGGGTTTTCCAGCTGGCACCTTCAACCCATCGCCACCATTGGCTGTAATCATTCAACCGGACCGGTCCCTCAGTTTTTGCAAATACAAGTGATCCCGCATGAATCAAAGAATCAACAATCAAGTCATTTTTCATGATTTGAAGTGTGAAGTCTCTTTCTGCCGTGGTTTTGTATTTAGTTTCGCTGATAAATTCCTGAAATTGCGCATTTGTCACCTCCGTTTTATCCACTAAGAGTGTCTTCTTTCCTTCTTTTAGTTGAATGGTGATCTGTACTTCGTTTTCACCTATCAGAGCTTTGCTATTTTCACAAGATGATAACATAAATAACAGGGTACCTAGGACTACTATCTTTAGTGCAACCTGAGGATATTCAGTGATTTGATGATTCCGGAATTCCATAAACTCGAGTCAAGATCATTTAAGAAACTATTCAATTCACAAAATGGAAGAGAAATATAGCGACAATAATAGACATTATCACGTTTACTTTATCATAGAGTGGATATGATTCTAATGCTCTTATATATTACGTCACCAACCAGCTTATGAATTCATAATTATGAATTGGGGTGCTTATAAAGGAAACGTTTTTTAAATTTCAAGCACTTATAGTAAATCATTCGTGATAACCTTCAATTGTCTTATACTTTCTCCATCTCTCGATTGTTACACTTTTTACCGGTAATATCACTTTTACATTACCAACCTTCGTGTAAGGTATCTTTCAATGTTTGATAGTCAATACTGAGTTGCGTATACATTTTTCTGAGCTTTTCATTTTCCTGCTGGAGTGCCAATAATCGTTTGGTAACAGGTTCATCTGCAGACTTAGTCAATAAGCAGAGGGCTAGAATATCTTCCTCCACAAAATTGCTTTTACTGATGCTGGTATTTTCTTTATTGAAGCCATTCCTCATTTACTGATCCTTTAGAAACTGATAAATTGCTGTAAAGTCAAGATCACCCAGTCCGCTCTTTTTTGCCTGTGCAAAAAGCTCTTTGGTTGTGTTAAGCACAGGAGTTGCTACTTCTTTTTCATAAGCCGAAATTGTGGAGAGGTGTAGGTCTTTATGAATCCATTTTAAAGGGAAGTTAGCTTCATAGTTACCATTTTCGAGTTTGGGACGGACAGCCCCAACAACAGGTGCGACTACCGGGGTGGCAGTAAGTACGTTGAACAGAACATCCTGGGATAACCCCATTGCCTCACCCATCACCAATGCCTCTGAAAAGGCTGCTAATGATTGTGCCAATAATTGATTGATCAGCATTTTCATGGAAGAGCCTTTACCGACCTTACCCAGGTGCAATGTCTTTTTTCCCATTGCGTCTAACAAAGTGCCGGCATCATCAATATCTGTCTTATCACCACCCGCTAAAAATAGTAATTCACCGTTTTCAGCAGGAGCCTTGGAACCGGCTACTGGCGCGTCAATATATCTAACTCCATGTTTTTTAGATAATGTACCCAGCTCTTCAGCCACAGAGGGATTAATGGTGCTACTGTTTATCCATAAGGAATCTTGCTGCATGGCAGAAAGAAAACCGTTTTCTCCCTGAGCCAGTGTTTTTACGACTTCAGGAGTAGATAGCATGGTTACCACGATATCAGCTCCTAGTACTGCTTCTGCAGGATTACTTGCCAATTGAGCTCCTTGCTCAATCAATGCTGTTGTGGCTTCTGCTGATCTGTTATATACAGTCAATTGAAAACCGGCTTTTTGTAAGTTGGCAGCCATACGACTACCCATAATCCCAAGTCCTAAAAATGCTATGTTCTTCATTTTTTATATGTTTTTTTCAATATTGTTTAAGAATGTTTTTTGAACACCCTGAAAGGTTTCCAATAAGGTATTTTTGTTCGCTGGTAGTACTTCAAAAGTGGTGATAAAATATACTTTGCACTTGTTTTTTCCTAAAGATTCTACCCTGAATGTGCCAACATAGTTTTCAAGTGGCATAGGAGTTTCTGTCATGCGGTAAGACATGTTCATCTCCCGGTTACTGAAAGAGGTTGTCACTTCTTTGATAACCACTCCGTTCTTCAAATAGATAATCCAGCTGGCTTTTTCACCTTTTCCTTTCACTTCGGTTCTGTCAACAGATGGTAACAATCGGGGAAAGTTCCTGAAATCTTTGATCAAATTCCATGCTTTCCGGGCAGGTACTGCAATAACCTGACTATTTTCAACTCTTTCTTCCTGCATTTGCGCCTGAGAAACTGTACTAAGTGCTATCAGAGTCAGTATAGTGAATATGTATTTCATCTAAATTGTATTTGTTTTAGGTTCTTCCCAGGTTTCAAGTTACCCGGGAAGTTCATTGCAAAATGTATTAGGAAATAGAGGCTATCATTGATTCCGCATCGCTTTTCATTTGCTGGAAAACCTCAGGGTCAAGGCTTGTACCTTCAAGCGGTATAAAAGTCACATCCGTAATTCCAATTAGTCCCAGAACAGTTTTTAGGTAAGGCTGCACGAAATCAAGGACTTTCATGTCTTCCGAAGTATGATAAACTGCCCCCGCTGCGGTAATCACGTAAGCCTTTACATTTTCTACCATTCCAAAAAAGCCCTCTTCACCTACGCCAAATGTCTGATTGACCCGAACGATCTGATCGATCCATGCTTTGAGGGCAGAAGGAACACCAAAATTGTACATGGGTGAACTGATTAAAAGATGATCTGTACCCTTTAATTCAGCTATTAGTTGATTGGAAAGAGAGGTTGCTTGTTTCAGATCAGCAGTTAACTCATCAGTGGGAGTATAAAAACCACTGATAGTCGCCTCACTGATATGAGGAATGGGGTCATTGATGATATCTCTGATGATGACTTGACCTCCAGTATTCACTTTCTTCCATTGCGATTGGAATTTATCGGCCATTAAGCGGCTCTCTGATTGTTCCATTCTGGAACTTGCGTCTATTCTTAATAATTTCATTTTGTAAAAAATTGTGCATAGAGGAAGTAATCATCGCGCTTCATGATAGAGGAGCGAATACTACTGAAAATACGATGAATCACTTCCACATGCGGGTTTAAGGAGTTTTGATGTAATGAAGAGAACTGGAATTAAACAAGACTCTTGATCTTGCCTGCTAAATTTTAGTTATGTTGGTTTTATCGAAGTTGTTTTTGAACTTAATGTTTGTACTGATCTCCTCGGTCCAGTCTTCCTTGATCACTTTACCTTCCCAGTTTGCGGGAGCATAAGCCCTATAAGTTGAAAGCATTAACCCATCCACTTCTTCGTACTTCATTTTCATCAGGAATGGCTCTTTAAAGCCAAAGCCCAGTACAGTGAACAGGAACTGATCTATCATCTTGGTTTCAGGATTGATATAAAGCACATACCTGTCTGATGTTTCGCCCACTCCTTCATTAAAAGTCATTTCTACCACTTGATAGTTCGTGTTATCCACCTTTCTGTCTTCCATCATTTTAAATTGAATTCCTGGGTCTAATAGCTTGTACATCATTGTAAACCAGTAGAAGTTGGTCTTTCTGAAAAAGTGACCAACATAGGCAGCCTGCTCATCGGTGATGACCTGACCATTGTGATGTGACACTGTTTTGGTACCATCAAAATACTGGGTCAGGTCGCCTTCCATTTGAGGCAGTACAAAATATTGACGGGCCGTATATTGGGCAAAGGAAATTTCTCCGTCGAAAATGTATCGTTCTACGGACACATCTTTAATGCCCTTATCTTTACTCTGAAAAGTATATTGATACTCTACATCTTGCAGAGATCTAAGGTTTTCAATACCTCCTGCTGCTGTCACAACTTCTTTGATCAGTTGTTGGGCTTCATTTTGAGCCTGAATGTTGCCGAATGACAATATCAGGCAAACTGCTAAAAATAATTGAATAAGATTTCTCATGATTAAAAAGATTTGGGAGTCCAGAAGAGCTCTTTTAAAGAAGAACCTATTCGGACTCGTTATTTAATTATGCATTTAATGCTTCTAATATCTCCGAAGCTTCTACCCGGTTTCTATAATCTCCACCGACGCTTTTGGCAAATGAAATGGTACCATCCTTCTCAATGATGAACACAGCAGGGACAGGGATTTCTCTGGAGTCGTCGCTGTAATGTGCATCAAAGTCAAAACCCAGTTCAGTCATGGTATTTACTGGCACATCGCCGTTTCTAAATACAGTGGTGAATTTTCTGGCCACCAGATTGCCAACATCGCTCAGTACCTCAAAAGGAAGTTCATTTTTCTCTTGGATATTGAGTGATTCGTCTGGTGTTTGCGGAGAAATGGCTAGTAGTGTGGCACCAGCTTCTTTGATCTGATCAATCACCTGTGCGTATTGTGCTAATTGTAAGTTGCAATACGGACACCAGGTTCCCCGGTAAAAGGTCAGCACCACTTTTTCTTCTACTAGAACTGAAGCCAGGTTAACTTGCTCACCGCTGGCATTTACCAGGGTGAAATCAGTGACTTTATCTCCCGGTTTTAATTGTAAGATACTTTGATGTACTTCTTGTAGGTTTGTTGCATCTGCATCAAATTTTGCAAGCGCTTCAGCAGGCAGCATATTCGTTAAGTTACCTCTGAGCTCATTAAGTCCTTCCTGATATGAAGGGATCGCTAATTTGGATTCCATATGTAAAATCATTTTGTTATTAAAATTGACTTTACAAATCTCCTTTGAAGCGGAAAAAATAAAAATGACGTATCATAAGAAATACCCTTAAACTAGTTCAAGGGTATTTCTTGATCTAGATCAATTGTGTCTGGAAAGTTGGCTTCTGATGCGACTGAGGAACTCCGGAGACATGCCTAAATAAGAAGCTATCACCTTTTGAGGGATCCGATTAGCCATTCCCGGATATCTTTCTGTAAATTCTACATATCTCTGTTCAGCATCTTTACTGAGGTTGGAAAGTGCTCTTTTTCGTGAATAAGCAAATGCTCTTTCGGTGGTAATTCTAAAATACTCGCTTAGGTTGTGAATCTTCTTGCACAGCCCTTCAATATCACGATAGGTCATTTGAAAAATAACTGCATCTTCGAGTGCTTCCACAAATAAAGTAGCCGGAGTTTGGGTGATGTAACTGTAGAAATCACTGACAAACCAATCCTCAATGGCGATCTGTACAGTATGTTCTTTTCCCTCTCGGTCCAGAAAAAAAGAGCGAAAAGCCCCTTGATATATATAATTTCTATATCCACTGATAAATCCAGGCTGATCAATGAACTGACGCTTTCTGACTCTTGTCGTTTTAATGATACCGAAAATCTGTTCTTCTTCCTCATGTGTCAGTTCAACATATCTACTGATATTTTCTATTAGCTTACTGTACTCTTCCAACTTCATAAAAATTAGGCTTACAGCAATGATAAGAAAGATGCTGCAAAAGTTCAATGAAGTTCAATCCACTTATTTGGCCTCCTGTAGTTGATGGAATGAAAATAGATTCCTTCATTTCTGTAAGAATTGGGATGTATCCTTTCCCAATAGGGTTTCTATTTCAAAGCAAGGGTTTTTAGTGAGGAGTATGCTTTGTTATTGTTTTGAGTCTGATCATAATCTTTTTTCAATAAAAGAAAATACGGACGTAATTCTCTTTCGCAACGACTTGGGTTAAAATCATTTGTTTAGAATCATCATGATGCAAATATTGACTGTCATCTAAAGCGAACATTGACGCCAGCACCTTTATCTATTAAAAAAATGTTACTACTATTTCCATTTCCTTAAAAATGTGCCCTTTTCAGGTCTGATAAAGGCTTTTAATCGCTCTTAAAATAAGTAAATATCACATCGGAGAGAATTTCATTGCTAAAATGCTAATCATTACATTATATAGTAGTAAATTTTTCAAATGATGAGACGTTTTAGTATTAAAATTTCTAATTCTCACAAAAAATCTTTAATAAAATTTTTTGCTTAAACGTTTAAGTATTAGTTTCGTGATAGAAAGTAATCAACATGGGTAAAAAAGTTTCTATAACAGACATCGCGAAAAAAGCAGGAGTTTCGATAGCTTCTGTCTCCTATGTCATGAATGGGATAGAAAAGGAAAAGCGGGTAAGTGAAGAGGTCGCTAACAAAATAAGAGAGACCGCAGCTTTGCTTAACTATCAGCCAAATCACATTGCTAAAAGTCTCAAGCAAGGTTCTACAAAAACCATCGGATTAGTAGTGGCCGACATATCAAATTCTTTCTTTGGGGATATGGCTAAAGCTATTGAAGAAGAAGCTTCGAAGCATGCTTACACAGTAATTTTTGGTAATTCAAATGAAGATTTTAGCAAGTCGCGTAACCTTGTGAATACCCTAATGAGCAGACAGGTGGATGGGTTGATCGTGACCCCTGTACAGGGTGGAGAAAGTAAAATTCAGAAACTTTCTAATAAGATGCCTTTGGTCTTTGTTGACAGATACATTGAGAATGAATCTATCAATTACGTCATTCTCGATAACTATGCAGCATCGTATGATGCGGTAGAGCAATTGTATAATAAAGGATTTAGAAAAACGGCAATCGTCGGATATGATTCAGACATGATGCATATTCAGGAGCGCTTTAGAGGTTACAGAGAAGCCATGAAACGGTTTAATCCGGATGTTGAGACCTTAGTTGGTACAGTGAGCTATCAAAGCATAGAAGAAGATATTGCCAATACATTGGATGCCATGTTGCAACAGGAACAGGCTGTAGATTCAATTGTGTTTGCGACAAATACTTTGACAATTGCTGGTTTACAACACCTACGCAAGCGCCGCATTAAAATTCAGGAAGACCTGTCGGTCATTGGTTTTGATGGAAACGTTGCTTTTGACTTTTTTTCCTTTCCATTTACTTATGTGAAACAACCTGTTTATGAAATGGGAAAAAAAGCTGTTGAGATACTGATCAATAAGATGAATGGAAAAAATGATTTTGAGCAGGTAAAGTTCAAGCATGAAATGGTGGATAGCATTCCTGTAAAATAAAAAAATTTAGAGATAAGCTTAAACGTTTAAGTATGAAGCCAAAATATATTGGTACAAGTCCTGCAATAGGCATTCGACCGGTCATTGATGGTCGGGAAAAAGGAGTAAGAGAATCACTTGAAGAGCAAACCTTGAACATGGCAAGGTCAGTTAGTGATTTGATTACAAGTCAATTAAAGCTTTCTTCCGGGGAAGATGTGACGTGTATCATACCTGATTTTACCATCGGTGGAGCGGCTGATGCTGCCAAATGTGCCGATTTGTTTGATCGATCCAATGTAAAAGTTTCTTTGACGGTTACCCCTTGTTGGTGTTACGGTACTGAGGTAATGGACAGTACGCCTGGAATACCAAAAGCTATCTGGGGTTTTAATGGTACGGAAAGACCGGGAGCGGTTTATTTAGCAGCTGCCCTGGCAGGTTATTCGCAGAAGGGTCTCCCTGCATTTTCTATATATGGACACGATGTACAGGACTCAGATGACACCTCAATTCCTGAGGATGTCAGTGAAAAAATCCTGGCTTTTGTCAAATCGGGGCTTGCGGTTGCTCAAATCAATGGGAAGTCTTATTTGTCTTTAGGTTATGCTTCTATGGGAATAGTTGGTTCAATGGTCGACCCTAACTTTTTAGAAGATTACCTGGGATTACGGACAGAATTTGTGGACATGACTGAAGTGATTCGAAGAGTAGAACAGGAAATTTATGATAAAGACGAGTACGATAAGGCAAAAGCATGGGTAACATCAAATTGTGAAGAAGGCGAAGATCGAAACCAGGCTCCTTCAACAAGAAACCGGAAAGATTGGGAATGGGATATGGTCATCAAAATGACCTTGATCATGAGAGACCTGATGATAGGAAATGAAAAACTTAACGACCTGGGTTTTGGTGAAGAGGCCAGAGGTCGTAATGCAATTGTAGGTGGATTTCAAGGTCAGAGACAGTGGACTGATTACTACCCGAACGGAGATTTCTCAGAGGCTATCCTTACATCCTCGTTTGACTGGAATGGAATCAGGCAGCCTTTTATGTTTGCTACTGAAAATGATAGTTTAAATGGTGTATCCATGCTTTTCGGACATTTATTGAGTAATACAGCGCAAATATTTGCTGACGTTCGTACTTACTGGAGTCCTGAGGCAGTGGAACGAGTAACAGGATATCAGCTTGAATCGACTGCCTCTAATGGATTCATCCATTTGATCAATTCCGGTCCGGCAACACTGGATGCCACTGGTCAACAAAAAAATGATGGTGGTGAGTCAGTGATGAAACCCTGGTGGGAAATAACCAGCAAAGATGTTGATGCTTGTCTGACCAATACCAAATGGTGTCCAGCTAATTTAGAGTATTTTCGAGGAGGAGGCTTTTCTTCACAGTTTAAAACAACGGGAGAGATGCCAGTTACGATGTGTCGCCTGAATATCATAAAAAATCTTGGGCCTGTTCTGCAGTTGGCAGAAGGGTGGACAGTTGATCTACCTGATGAGGTTCATCAAAAACTGGATGAGCGAACTGATCCTACATGGCCTACCACCTGGTTTGTACCGAGATTAGATGAAAGTAAAAATTCATTCAAAGATGTTTGGTCAGTTATGGCTAACTGGGGTTCTAACCATGGTGCTATTTCTTATGGTCACATCGGTGCAGATTTAATCACCTTGTGCAGTATGCTGAGGATACCAGTCAATATGCACAATGTAGAAGACTCAAGAATATTCCGTCCAAGTTCATGGAGCGCATTTGGAAGCGAACCGGAAGGAGCTGATTTCCGTGCGTGTACAGCTTACGGACCATTATACAGATAATCAATTATGACCAATACTATTCTTTCAACATATCTCACCTTGTTAATCCTCATTTTTATGAGTTGTAGCTCGCAGCAATCCACCGATCAACAATCGGCAACTATAGAAGAATCATTTGCAGAAGGTACATACGGATATGACTTGGATTTTTTACAGTCAAACAATATCTCTGTTCATGAATTGGTAAACGAATCGGGAGCTCGTGCGATGATAGTACCCGGATGGCAAGGTAGGGTCATGACCTCCACTTCTGCAGGTTTGAAAGGAAAAAGCTACGGTTGGATCAATTATGATTTCATAAGCTCGGGAGAGAGAAATACCCAATTCAATCCTTACGGGGGAGAAGAGCGCTTTTGGCTTGGCCCGGAAGGTGGTCCGTTCTCGCTGTACTTTGCAAAGGGAGCGGAACAGGTTTTCGATAACTGGAAAGTTCCGGAAGTATTGGATACAGATCCATTTGACGTTGAAGATAAAGGTGATGCTTACATCCGCTTGAAGAAAGTATTTTCCATAGAAAATGCATCTGGTAAAAAGCTGGATCTTGAGGTGAGCAGAGCGGTCTCCATCCTAAATGAAGACCAGGTTTGGAAGACACTAAATATAAATGATTTGGGTACACGCCCGCAATCGATTGCATTCGAATCCCACAACACAATTGTCAATGTTGGAGAGGAAACCTGGGAATCTGACTATGGTTTCGTCTCCATTTGGCTGTTATGCATGTTTAACCCGTCGGAGCAAGGTGTAGTCTTTACAAAACTGAATGAAAATCAGATAGATCCATCTGCTGCCGTAAAGGACGATTATTTTGGAAAAGTGCCGGATGACCGCCTGAAGGTAGTTGATGGCGTTGTGTACTTCAAAGTAGACGGAAAGCAGAGAAGCAAAATCGGGATTTCACCAGCTTCGGCTTCTGATTACGTCGGTAGTTATGATCCAATTGATGGAATACTTACTGTAGTATGGTATGAGAAATTAGCAGCAAACCTGCCATACGTGAACTCGCAATGGGGCGAACAGGATAACCCCTTAAGGGGAGATGCGATCAACTCTTATAATGACGGACCAAACGAAACAGGTGAAGCAATGGGACCTTTCTATGAAATTGAGAGCTCTTCACCAGCAGCACTACTCTCACCGGGTGATAAGCTTGAACATAAGCAAAGAGTATATCATATCAAGGCCGGTGAAGAGGAATTAGAAAAGATTATAAGCCAATTATTTAATACATCCGTTTCGAAAATAAACAATGTATTTAATGTGGATTAAAATAAAGCCAACTATTCAAATAAGTGTATTGAGATATGAAATCTCAAATGTTTAATCATAAAAAGAAACCTATGCAGAAGTACATAAAAATGTTTTACATTCTGAGTTTGATTTTTTGCTCAATTTGTAATTCCTATGTTGCTGAAGGGCAGATTACGGTTACTGGTAAGGTAACTGGAGAAGGAGAGGCCCTGCTCGGGGCGACAATAAGTGTCGAAGGAGAAAATAAAGGTGTAGTCGCAGATGTAAACGGTAGTTATCGAGTAGAATCATTGACACCTGAGTCTATTCTGGTTTTTTCATTTGTCGGGTTTGTCTCGCAAACCGTGAAGGTAGGCAATCAGACTGTCATTGATATTGACCTGGAGCCGGACCTGGAGACGCTTGGAGAGGTGATAGTCGTCGGGTATGGTACCATTCAGCGGAGTGATTTAACAGGAGCAGTATCTTCCATCAAGAGTGAAGATCTGAATGTTGGGGCGATACAATCGGTTCAGCAATCGCTTCAGGGAAGAATAGCAGGTGTGCAGATTTCCCAAACCAGCGCAGAACCTGGTGGGGGACTGAATATTAGGGTGAGAGGTTCTGGTTCGATCAACGGAGGAACTCAGCCTTTGTATGTAATTGATGGGGTACCTATCAATAATGCTAACCTGTTAGGTTCTCAATCGGCAGGTATTCCACAGGATAATAATGCCAGTAACCCTTTGGCATCAATTAGTCCCGACGATATTGCATCAATTGAGGTATTAAAAGATGCTTCTGCAACGGCAATCTATGGAGCTAGAGGAGCAAACGGAGTAGTGATGATTACTACTAAAAGGGGATTTGAAGGTAAAGGGAAGATATCGATAGATCACTACACTGGAGTTCAAAGTGTGCTTGAGCAACCTGATATTTTAACCACTCAGGAATATATTGATTTTCAAAACGCTGTAAATCCCGGATACATTGCTGGTAAAAACACTGAAGAAATCGGCGATACGGATTGGCTGGATTTAGTGACAAGAGATGCGGTCGTCACAAATACGAACGTATCGTTTTCCGGCGGTAATGAAAGTTCTAAATACTTTATCTCAGGAGGGTACTTTCTGCAGGAAGGTATTATAGAAAATACATCGTCCGAAAGATATTCATTTCGAATTAACCTTGATAATAAGATCAATGAGAGAGTAAGAACAAATCTGAGCCTCACCACAAGTTTGTTGGTAAACAATCCGGCCACTGAAGGTGCCGGGCAAGATGATAGAGGACCATTCAGTAATGCCTTCCAATTTGATCCAACGATCAATCCAAGAAATGCTGATGGGACGATCAATGTTGATCAGAATGATCCTTTCCTTGGGGATTTCTTAAATCCACTCGCATTCATCGAAGGACAAGACATTAATGCCAATACGAATCGTACTTTTGGTGCCTTTGATGTGAGTTATGACATCTTTCGCAATCTTACCGCAAAAGCAAAAATTGGTATAGACAGACAGTTTGGCCGTAGAGAAATCCTTATTGATTCTATTGCTTTGCTGAACGTCAATAACATAATCGCTCAAATCTTCGAGCAAGAGAGAACCAGTACACTTCTTGAAATCACCCTGAATTATAACAAGAGTTTTAAGAATTTTAATCTGGATCTCGTAGGAGGCACCACATTTGAAGAGTTTAACGTACGTGATGTTACGGCGAAGGGCGAAGGGTTTGTGACCCTTGATCAATCCCTTTATGCCATCGGTGCTGGTGATGATGAGCTTAGTAACCTGGGTTCTTCCCGACAAACAAGTAGATTGTTTTCTAACTTCTTTCGGGCGCAAAGTTCCATTAAAGACAAAATTCTGGTCACAGGTTCTTTGAGGGTAGATGGCTCCAGCCGCTTCGGAAGAAACAATAAATATGGATTTTTTCCTAGTGGTGCCGTAGGATATAAATTACATGAAGAAAGCTTTATCCCCAAGTTCTTTGATCAATTCAAGGTACGTGCCAGTTATGGTGTGAGTGGAAATCAGCCGAATCTTAATTACCTGTCGCTGGACTTATACAGATTAAGAGAACTTACACTGGATAGTGCAGAGGTCATATTTCCGGAGCAAATTCGTCTGGCCAACCCCGATCTCCAATGGGAGACTACCAATCAATTAAATATCGGGATAGACTTTGCGGTCTTTAAAACCAGACTGATGGGTACTATTGAGTACTATCATAAGAATACGCAGAATCTACTTTTTCAGGGACGACTTCCGGGATCATCTGGTACCACCAATAGCTGGTTTAATTCAGGAAGATTAGTGAATAGTGGATTCGAATTAACGCTCTCTACCATTAATGTTGACAAATCAGACTTTGTCTGGACAACAGATTTACAATTCACGACATTGCACAATGAGGTGAAAGAACTTGATGGTATTAGTGGCAATCGAATTAGGACTGGTGGCGGTATCTCAGGAGGGAATTTCATCCTGACAGAGCCGGGATTACCTATCGGTAGCTACTACGTATTTGAAACAGATGGTGTATATCAGTCGCAGGAAGAAATTGATAATACACCTCATGCTGATGCTAATGACACAGTGGGTAGTCTTAAGTTCAAAGACAACAATGAAAATGGTCGCCTGGATGATGGTGACCGGGTAGTAGCAGGTAATCCACTGCCTGACTTTACCTTCGGAATACGAAATTCATTTAAGTATAAAGGGGTAAGCTTAGACATATTTATTGATGGTCAATTCGGTGCTGAATTGGCAAATGCTAATCTGGCTCGCTCTATCTATCCGCAGCAACCAACGAGAAATCGTTTTGCATTCGTGGTAGATGATCGCTGGACCCCGGAAAATACAGGAGCTACTTATCCATCCTTGGTCGGTGCGCCGAGAAACGCAAATGTCGTTTTGAATGATCTGGCTATAGAAGATGCATCATTTGTTAGAATTCAATCGATTAGATTAGGTTATAGAATACCTGTAAAGTCCAATACAATAGGCAGTTTGAATGTCTATCTGCTAGGTCAGAATCTGCTGTATTTCACAGAGTACACTGGTTTAAATCCGGAAGCTAATGTGAATGGCGGTAATCAACTGAATGTGCTTGATATCAACCCTTATCCTTTGGCTAGAACATTTATGGCCGGTTTCAACATCACCTTTTAAATAATGATTCCATGAGAAAGTATATACTATTTATATTGATTCTTTGTCTTTTTTCATCTTCATGTGAAGATTTACTGGAAGAAGAAACCTTTGGCGAACTTCGGGAAGATGAAGTTGACAGGCTCATCGAAGAAGCTGGTGTAGTAGGTGTGGGATTTTCATTTCTTGCTTCCGGGTATGCATCAAATAGATTATTGGACAGAGCTTTTGCAGCCTATATACATGCACCATCTCTTATGACAGGAGAGGTAGACGGCAGTGGTGGAACATGGGAATTCTCTGTATCGAATCCTTTTGAGGAGTATTCCTGGGATCTGGATCAATTTATGATCAATCAGGTATATAACAGACAATATGCTGCTATATCTAACTGTAACAGAGTTACAGACTTGATCACGGTGACAAGCGATTCTTTGAGCACAACGATTCTGGGACAAGCTCACGCACTCAGAGGTTATTCCTACTGGATGCTTTATGACTACTTCGGTAGGCTGATCATCAGCGAAAGTAGGCCTAATGCAAATATCATAGACCAGTCTCGTGCCACATTAGAAGAAACTCAGGCCCAGATAGAATCAGATCTTCGAATTGGAGCTGATCTTATTCCGGAGGCCAGCTCTAGGCTTGGTGTGATGTCCAAGGGAGGTGCTCTTGGTATATTGACGAGATTCTACCTGAATGAGAAGAGGTGGGCAGATGCTGCTAACACAGCTTTGGAAGTGATGGATCTTGGAGCATTTAGTTTGGACAATGACTTTGGAAGTATATTCAAGCAAACGTCTGAAGGAAGTCAGGAAATACTTTGGGGGATTCCATATCAGGTTAATAATGCGAATGAGGCAACTATTCTGGGAGCCCTTACGCTACCACCGGGGATCTTACTTCAAGGTGGACAGGGTAATCTTCCAGCTCACCTTAGAGTGCCAGCCGATTTTGTGGAGTCTTTCGCAGATGGTGATGTCAGACAAAATGAATATCCAAGAGAATATCCAAATGGCAGTGGAGGTACCAGCACCCTTCCTGACGGTTTTCATGCCTGTTTGAAATATGGACAGGACCCTGGCGCAAATGGTGCTGCAGGTGGAATCGACCACATTGTAGTGAGATACGCCGATATCCTGTTGATGCGAGCTGAAGCTTTGAACGAATTAAATGGCCCTAATCAGGAATCGATTGATCTGATCAATCAGGTCAGAACCAGGTCTAATGCTCCGGAACTGTCGCTATCAAACTTTTCCAGTACTGAACAATTGAGAGATGCTATTCTTCAGGAAAGAGCATGGGAATTTCATTTTGAAGGTCTGAGAAGAAGAGACCTCATTCGTCATGGAAAGTTAGTTTCTGATGCTTTGGCAAGAGGTAAAGCGAATGCAGAGGATTTTAGATTGCTATTTCCTTTGCCTTCTGCAGAAATAGATAACAATCCAAGTGTAAATGAGAATAACCCTGGTTATTAAAGTACTACTACAACAACTACTACTACTCCGAGGCTTTTAGTCTTGGAGTTTTTAACTAACTATTTAGCTTTATGAGAAAACAAATTTGGATTTTATTTTTTGTGACACTTGGTATTTATTCATGCGAGACTACCAAGCAGTCGACCGAAAGTAAGCCGATGAACTTTGTGATTATTTTTGCTGATGATTTGGGATATGGTGATTTGAGTTGTTTCGGGCATCCGTCTATTAAAACACCGAACCTTGATCAGATGGCTGTAGAAGGACAAAAATGGACTAATTTCTATGTAGCAGCTAATGTTTGCTCTCCATCAAGAGCTTCCTTGTTGACAGGCCGTTACCCTGTGAGAAATGGCGTTTGGTCCGATTCCAGAAGAGTTTTCTTTCCTGATTCTGAAACAGGTCTGCCACAATCAGAAGTCACAATTGCTGAGCTGCTCAAAAAATCTGGCTATGCAACCGGAATGGTTGGTAAGTGGCACCTGGGGCATAGAGACGGCTTTCTTCCAACCGATCAGGGTTTTGACAAATTCTTCGGTTTGCCATATAGCAATGATATGAATCCTACGACAGATTTAGGACACAGAAAAGCCAATATGAATCCAAAATCTGAGTATTTCGATGTGCCTCTGATGCAAGACAAAGAGATTATCGAACGCCCCGTGGATCAGACACAACTTACTAAAAGATATACAGAGGAATCGCTAAGGTTTATCGAAGAAAATCAAGACAAACCATTCTTTCTGTACCTGGCACATTCAATGCCTCACGTGCCACTGTTTACTTCGGAAAAATTCAATGGAGTTAGTAAGAGAGGGCTTTTTGGCGATGTGATCGCTGAGGTGGATTGGAGTGTAGGTGAGATTATTAAGTCACTGAAAGAAAAAGGATTAGATGAAAATACAATGGTGGTCTTTACCTCAGATAATGGTCCTTGGATGGTCCTGGATCACATGGGAGGAACTGCCGGTATGCTCAAGGGTGCAAAAACAACCAGTTATGAAGGGGGAGTAAGAGAGCCTACTATCTTCTGGATGCCAAAGTTGGTCAAGTCCGGAGTGATTCATGAAATCGGCAGTACGCTTGATCTGCTGCCAACAATTTGTGATTTCGCAGGCCTTGACAAACCCAAAGACCGCACACTGGATGGCTACAGCTTAAAAGAGATTTTAACTACCGGGAAAAACAGCCCGCGTGAAGAGATGCTTTACTATCATGGTTCAAATGTTTTTGGAGCCAGAATAGGAGATTACAAAGCGTATTATTATTCAATTGCAGAATATGGTTACCCGCAGAAGCTTACCAAACTGGAGGAGCCAACACTTTTTAATCTACAGGTAGATCCTTCGGAACGATGGAATGTCGCAAAGAAAAATCCAGAGAAATTGGCAGAGATTGCTGAAATGGTCAATCGCCACGTAAACAGCTTTGAATTACCGGAAAGTGAACTTGATAAGTATCCGGCATTTAGAAAAAGGAATAATAAAGTAAAAAAATGATCAAATACTTCTTAATACTAGCATTTCTAGCAAGCTCGCTAGGTTTACTTCAGGCACAGGGAATCAATGAAAAACCTCTTTGGATGCCTCGGGATTATACTTACATGAAAACCTCCAGTTATGATCAGACAGGAGGCAATGATGATGGTAATTGGAAAAACAAAATCAAGCCGGGTGAAACTCGTACAATTATGGAGGTTGAAGGTCCGGGAATTATCAAACACATGTGGATGACAGTGGCGCATCAAGAGTATTATCATCTCAAAAAGATTATCATCAGAATGTATTGGGATGGTGAAACAAATCCTAGCGTAGAAGCACCTATCGGGGATTTTTATGGGCTTGGCCTTGGTAAATATGAAACTTATGAAACAGCGTTTACCTCAGTCGGTTCACAAAAGGCATTGAATGCTTATTTTCAGATGCCATTTAAAAAATCTGCGAAAATCACCATTACCAGCGAATGTGATCAGCCTATTGGTGCATTTTATTATAATATAGATTGGGAGAAGCATAGAGAACTACCTAAAGATGTTCTTTATTTTCACGCTTCCTATCGTCAACAGACACCGACTGACGGCTATACCACAGAGTGGGGTGGAAACAATGATGCGCACATTTACAATAAGAAAAACCCCAAAGGTGAAGGCAATTATGTAATCATGGAGGCAGAGGGCCGTGGACATTTTCTGGGTGTAACCCATTCACTAATTCAGAATCAAGGTGATTGGTGGGGCGAAGGTGACGAAATGATCTACATTGATGGAGAAACGGAACCATCCATAGTAGGAACAGGAGCTGAAGACTATTATCTGGGAGCCTGGTGTTACGGTGGGTGCGGTCTCAATACTTTTGGAAATGCACTTCCTGAATTTGCTTACCTGCACTATGGAAATCCGGTCAATGGTGGAGATGATAGAGGGGCGCAATGGATTGTCTACAGATTTCATACGGAAGCTCCTGTCACTTTCAGGGAGTCTATCAAAATGACTATCGAACATGGCCATGCAAATCATCGGTCAGACAATTATTACACGGTAGCCTATTGGTATCAGACAGAACCACATAAACCATTTCCGGCTATGCCTCCTGTTGAGGAGAGACTCATTATTCAAAAAAACACAGGTGGCCCAACAACTGGTAAAAACTAAAAGTACGAAGCATTTAGAAACTCATGGATAGAAGACTTTGCATTGGTTTAGATTTTGGATCAGATTCTGTACGAGCAGTTTTGGTAGATAGCTCAGACGGGTCGATACTAGTAACTCACGTTTCTGGCTATAAAAGGTGGAAGGAGGGTAAGTACTGTGAACCTAGCAAATATCAGTTCCGTCAGCATCCCGCTGATCATATGGAAAGCCTCGAAGAAGTCGTACAGCATGTGATCAATTCATCAGATTCAGCTGTGAGTGAAATTAAGTCGTTGTGTATTGATACAACAGGTTCTTCACCGGTTCCGGTAGATGAACAGGGGTTTCCACTAGCATTAAAAGAGGAGTTCTCAGAAGATCCTGATGCTATGGTTATTTTGTGGAAGGATCATACAGCTATACGCGAGGCTGAGGAGATCAATCAGCTTGCAAAGAATTGGGGAGGTACAGACTTTACGAAATACTCAGGTGGTATCTATTCCTCTGAGTGGTTCTGGTCGAAAATACTTCATGTGTCAAGATCCAATGATCAGCTGAAAAGAAGAGCCTACACATGGATGGAGCACTGCGACCTGCTCGCCTTTATGCTGTCCGATATCGGGGATTTAAAGGAAATGAAGCGTAGCAGATGTGCCGCTGGTCATAAAGCCATGTGGCACGAAAGCTGGGGTGGTTATCCTTCCATTGATTTCCTGGAGAAGCTAGACCCTTATTTAGGTCAGGTAGTGGCGACACTTCCTAAAAAGACATACACTTCTGATATTCCTGTAGGTAGGTTAAATCAGGAATGGGCAGAAAAACTCGGCCTTTCAACAGATGTGATTGTGACAGTTGGAATATTAGACGCTCATGCGGGTGCAGTGGGAGGAGAAATCGAAGAAGGAACGTTGGTCCGGGTGATGGGAACTTCTACCTGTGATATGCTCATCTCTCAAAAGGAGGTAGTCGGAGACCTATGTTTAAAAGGAATATCTGGTCAGGTTGACGGATCTATCGTGCCTGGTATGATCGGATTTGAGGCTGGTCAATCTGCTTTTGGTGACGTTCTGGACTGGTTCAAACGGTTACTGAGTTGGCCGTTGGATCAATTGCATACTGATGCGTTATCCGCTGAGGAACTGGAGGAAATGAAAGGCAGACTACTTGACGAATTGACCATTCAGGCAGAGCGTTTACCGATTGACCAAACAGATATCACTGCGCTTGATTGGTTAAATGGAAGACGCACACCGGATGCAAATCCATTGTTAAAAGGAGCCATCACCGGAATTACAATTGGAACCAATGCACCGATGATATACAAAGCCCTGGTAGAGTCAATCTGTTTTGGGGCTAAGAAAATAGTCAATAGATTCATAGAGGAAGGATTAGAAATTAAGTCTATAGTAGGGATAGGTGGAGTGGCCAATAAGTCTTCTTTTATCATGCAGATTCTTGCAGATATCCTGAATATGCCAATTAAAGTAGTAGCCTCTCAACAGACAGGAGGTTTGGGAGCTGCTATGTTTGCCGCTGTGGCTGCAAAAATCTATCCATCAATAAAAGAAGCTATCAATCATATGGGACATGGGTTTAAACAGACCTATTATCCTAATCAGGAAAATGTCCTTTTGTACAAAAAACTTTTCGAGAGGTATTGTGAGTTAGGCGAGTTTGTTGAATCAAAAACGGAAGCATTGCAATCGTGATAAAAGATAGCCTACATATTACCTCCGTTTTAATGATGGTATTAATCATTTCTGCTTCATGCACATTGCCTCAGGAAAAATCAATTGAGCGTACAGAAAATGATATTTGGGTTCGCCCTGAGAAGTCAACAGATCCGTTTATTTGGGGACATAAAAAAGGCATTCGGATTGGCTTACCTCCAATGCCCGGTCCTCGGGGATTGATCCGCATATATGCACCTTATCTGGGGCAAAAGGAGGACAAAATGATCAACTTTATTGCCATTGAGCCCATTGTAAAAGGAGAAGATCAGCGCGGATTTTCTGAATTGGAAAAAAGTGAAATAGATGGGAAGAAAGGGAAAATTTTAGTCAGTAGTCATACTGCTGATAGAATGGATTTTGATGAAGAATTATCTTTTACGACTGATGTAATCGAAAATCATGGAAATACAGAAATATTAACCTTTTTCATTCACTGCGAGCCTTTCACTAATGGAGCAAGTGTTTACTTGCAAGTGAGGTTTTATAGTGACAAACCCTATGAAGTAGAATTGGCTTCCTTTGTTCAGAATGATTCAGAAGCACTGGATCATTTGGTTTTGACTGCAACTATGGGAAACTATGCCAGGCTAAGAAATTTGTACCTAAGTGATACTACACTTTCTTCATTAGCTATCTGGCCTGAATATAAGGATAGCCATTTTACTGATCATTATGTAGTTTCGAATGATCGAATGATTGAGACTTCAGACGGACAAATTTACTTTGTTGCAAGTACAGATGAACAAAATCCAGGTAATACAACCTATTCTAATGGAACCAATTCGCACTGGCGTTATTACGGAGAAAAGGCAACCCAGTATTGGCGAGTTAAAGGTGGAAATGAATCCTTTCAAGGGCTTGTCAATGGCAGATATACATATTGGGCCAGTGAAAGTCCAATTCCGGGAGGTATTTCCTATGAGAATTTTGAATTGAAGCGACCATTTGAAAATGGTCAGGTTACAGTTTTTGGTGTACAAGCAGTAACACCGGAGAAATTTATAAAGCAAATTGTAGAATGAGAATTGAAGAAAGAGATATGTGCAACCTAACAACAATGAGGCAAGTATGGAGAAAGAACCGCTGATTCCTAGAGGTATCGTTTGGCCATTTATATTATTGGCTTCATTGTTTTTTGCCTGGGCTATTCCAAATAACCTGACAGATACGATGCTGGCAGCATTTAAACGGATTATGAGCCTTTCCGATTCCAGAACTGCCTGGATTCAGATTGCCTGCTATCTGGTGGGATATGGTTTTTTCGCAATACCTGGGGCGCTTTTCATTAAAAAGTATAGTTATAAATCAGGGGTGCTGTTAGGGTTAGCATTCTACGCTGTTGGTGCATTTTTATTTTACCCCGCTTTGCTTGTTTCAGGAGGAAACATCGGTCTGGGTTTCTTTATGTTTCTGTTTGCACTGGTGATTCTCTTTGCTGGTCTTTCCATACTGGAAACATCAACGAATTCATATGTATATATGATCGGACCGAAGGAAACTGCTACTGCCAGACTCAATTTTGCACAGTCTTTCAATCCCTTCGGTGCAATCGCCGGTGTGGTCATCAGTCAGGTTTTTGTGCTGTCACAATTAAGTACGTTAAGTGCAGAAGATAGAGCTTTACTAAGTCAGGAAGAGCTTTCGAGAATTCAATCACTTGAACTGAACTCCGTTACGACTACCTACATTGCAGTGGGGCTGGTAATGGTGGCTATATTCTTACTCATCCGTTTTACAAAGATGCCATATATGAAAGAAGAGGATAAGAGCCTTGATTTCATTGGTACCTTTAAGCGATTAGGAAGAAACCGCAATTATGTTTGGGGAGTGATTGCGCAGTTTTTTTACGTCGGCGCGCAGATCGCGGTCTGGTCATTTACCATCAGGTATGTGATGAAGCAGCTAAATCTGGACGGGATCATCTCCGAAATGGGAAATGCTGCCGGTTCTGAAGCAATCATTGGCAAGCTTAGAAGCGTTGAACCGTTGGCTGCAGGGTTTTACAACGTGGTTGAATCGCTGGGCATGAACTCGCTGCTACCTCGTACCCCGGAGCAGGCAGGTGCCACTTATTATATTCTCGCATTGATTCTATTTGTACTGGCGCGATTCATTTGTACAGCACTGATGAAGTTCATCAAGCCTCATCAGCTTCTGACTGGTTTGTCGTTGATTGCATTTGTGTGCTGTATAATCACGATTTATAGTGGTGGATTCATCGGTATTTATGCACTAATAACCATTTCAGCATGTATGTCATTGATGTTCCCTACTATTTATGGGATGGGCATTACTGGTCTGGGCGAGGACACTAAGATCGGTGGTGCAGGTATGGTAATGGCGATTGCCGGAGCTGCTGTACTTACTCAGATCCAGGGAGTTGTATCTGATCAATCCGGTAGTATCAAGTTTGCCTATTGGGTGCCAGCTGTTGCTTTTCTGGTGATCACTTACTATAGCTTTTTTGTTTACCGAAAATCACAAAAAACATGAAGACCTGCTTCAAATACTATAACAGAGTCTTAAATAAAACTTATTTATCTGATGACAGACTACAGTAAAAATACAGTAACTCTATAAAATGAATCGATTTAGAAAGTAAGAAAAAATGATTGAAAAAGGAAATACAGCAACATTGTTAATCAGAAAGATCACGCAGGTGGTGCTACCCATAATTCTGATTTCCATATTTATGAATTGCTCTGATGAGATTGAGTCACCACCTATCGTTATGGAAGATCCGGAGGAACCTACAGTACCTTGTTTATTACCAGGAATTGATTGTCCTGCACCGGAAGATACATTGAACTTACCGGCAGTAAATCCATCAACTCCAAATATTGTCATCTTTTACACTGACGACCAAGGTTTTGGTGATGTAAATGCTTTTGGTGGCGGAAATGTTCTCACACCAAATTTGGATCAGCTAGCAAATGAGGGGATGGTCTTTACTAACTTTTACAGCGCGAGCTCTGTCTGTACACCTGCACGCGCAGGTCTGTTGACAGGAACATATCCACCCAGAGTCGGGATAAACGGGGTATATAATCCCAGGTCCACTGCGGGCCTCAAATCATCGGAAACAACTATTGCCGATATCGCTAAAAGTGCCGGATATAATACAGCGCTGATCGGAAAATGGCATTTGGGACATCTTGATCAGTTTTTACCCCTTAATCACGGCTTTGATGAGTTTTTTGGTCTTCCATATTCTAATGATATGTGGCCCAGAGACTGGAAAGGAGACCCAGTTACAGACCCAAGCAACAACAGGATCAACAATCCGCCTCTACGTGTGATAGATGGGTTCACTCCTTTGGATACGATAGATAACTTAACTGACCAAGGTCTGCTTACTCTGCGTTTTACGGAGCGTGCAATAGACTACATTGATCGTAACAAATCAAATCCTTTCCTGATGGTGCTTTCCCATCCAATGCCTCACGTGCCCTTGGCTGTATCTCCTGAATTTAAAGACACCACAGGTCTTGGTATTTATGCTGACGTAATATTTGAGGTCGACTGGTCGATCGGCCAGGTACTTAAAAAACTAAGAGATGAAGGACTTGAAGGTAATACTTTGGTTGTTTTCGCTACCGACAATGGGCCCTGGTTGAGATACGGTACCCATGGAGGGTCAAACGGAGGTTTAAGGGAAGGAAAAACAACTTTATTTGATGGTGGATTTAAAGTGCCCTGTATTATGAAGTGGCCAGGGAAAATCCCATCCGGAAGTGTTTACAAAGAGATGGCATCAGCTATTGATTTATTGCCCTCGATTGCTGAAATAACAGGAGTTTCCTTACCAGAACAACCAATTGATGGCGTCAGCATGAATCAGGTTATTTGGCATGGAGTCCTGGACAGACCTTATAGAAGGGAGTATTATTTCTATCGAAATGGAGATTTACTGGCACTTCGACTAAATGATACCAAGTTACTCTTCGGACACGATTATCAGCCAGAGGCTCTAATGACCAAGTTTAATGATGGGCGTTTCGGGCGATCACAAAATGTGCCGTACGATGGAGGACTTTTTGATTTGGCTAATGATATACGAGAGACCTCCAACTTACTTAACACCAGTGATGACAGGCTTTTGAATATTTTCAGAGCAAAAGCAGATAGTGTGAGACAGATTCTTGGTAGCAGAGCTGACGGAATTACCGGTTCGGAAGTCCGATAATTTTTATTTTAAAAACTTGCTTAAACGATTAATCATACAGTGAATAAAAGAATTGACGATAAATGTGCAGATGCCATAAAGCTTTTAGCGATATCAATGGTAGAAAAAGCAAAGTCGGGCCATCCTGGAGGTCCCATGGGTGGATCTGACTTCATACATATTTTATACAGCGAATTCCTGAAGTTTGATCCTTCAGACCCTGGGTGGATGTGGAGAGACAGGTTTTTCTTGGATCCCGGACATCTCTCGGCGATGCTTTATGCTCAGTTGTATTTGTTAGAAAAGTTTTCGGAAGAGGAAATGTCAAATTTCAGGCAGTGGGGTTCTCCAACTCCGGGTCACCCGGAATTAGACATAAAACGTGGAATCGAAAATACATCTGGTCCATTGGGCCAGGGACATGCTATGGGGGTGGGGGCAGCTCTTGCAGGCAAATTCTTAGAAGCTAGGTTCGGTGATTGGACAAGACATACCATATATGCTTACATTTCCGATGGTGGCATACAGGAAGAAATCTCTCAGGGAGTAGGGCGTATCGCAGGATACCTTGGATTGAGTAATCTGGTCATGTTCTTTGATGACAATGATGTTCAGCTCTCTACCTACACAAAGGACGTTACATCTGAGAATACGCAGATGAAGTATGAATCATGGGGTTGGAGAGTTTTATCCGTAGATGGGCACGATCACAATCAAATAAGAACTGCATTAAAAGCGGCAAATGAAGAGAGAGACAAACCTGTTTTAATCATCGGCAAAACCATTATGGGGAAGGGCTGTGTAGACTCATCCGGTAATCCATATGAAGGTTATCCTGAGCTTCATGGTAAGCCTATCGGTAACACGTCAGCTGACTTTTCAAAAACTGTTCAGGCATTAGGCGGTTCCATCGAGGAGCCAACTAGAATCGATGTTGAAGTAAAGGATTTTTATAAAAAGATCCTTGAGCAAAAAGAAAAAGAAGCTAAAGAAAGGAAACAGCAAGAAAAGAATTGGCGTGTGACTAATCCGGCACTTGCTAAAAAACTTGATACCTTTTTGGATAGAGATCTTTCCCATCTAGATTTTTCAAAAGTTGAACAAAAAGCGAATGCTGCAACCCGGGATGCCTCCTCAAATATATTAAGCTATTTGGCAGGCCAGCTTGAAAACATGATTGTGGCTTCTGCGGATTTGGCAAATAGTGACAAGACTGACGGTTTTTTAAAGAAAACCAACGCATTTGCACCAGGCCAATTTGATGCTAATTTTTTGCACGCTGGTGTATCAGAGTTTTCCATGGCTGCTATGGCTAATGGGATGGCGCTGCATGGTGGAGTTATTCCGGTAGTGGGCACTTTTTTTATCTTTTCTGATTACCAGAAACCTGCCATCAGATTATCTTCTTTGATGGAGCTGCCCGTGATCTATCTCTGGACACATGACGCATTTCGAGTAGGAGAGGATGGTCCCACTCATCAACCGATAGAGCAGGAGGCACAAATCAGATTGATGGAGCAGGTAAAAAATCACTCAGGAGCTCGATCTTTTACTGCTTTAAGACCTGCTGACGCACAGGAGACAACAGTTAGTTGGGAAATAGCTTTGAACAATACAAAAGGACCTTCTGGCTTAATCTTATCGAGGCAGGGAATTAAGGATCTTCCTGCTGAAGGTGATCGATATCAAGACGCAAAGCAGGCTATTAACGGTGCATATAAAGTAGTTGCTAATGATCATGCGGATATCACATTGATTGCTAGCGGAAGTGAGGTAGCTACTTTGGTGGAAGCGACGAACCTGCTTGAAAAAGAAGGAATTAAATGCAATGTCGTTTCAGTGCCATCTGAAGGAGTGTTCAGAGATCAATCTACCGAATATCAGGAAAGTGTATTAGGCAATTTGCCAAAATATGGCTTGACAGCCGGGTTACCGGTAGCCCTAACGTCACTTGTAGGTTCAGATGGAAAAGTCGATGGATTAGATCACTTTGGCTATTCTGCACCTGCATCGGTGCTGGATCAGAAGTTTGGCTTTACAGGTGAAGAAGTGTCGAATAAGATACGTGCATTTTTTGATAAAAAAATGATATTAGAACAATCTTAAAATAGTGTAATGATATGATCACTCGAACAAGTAACTTTCTACTTAACCGACATTTCAATTTCATGGTTCTTTTATCGATTGTACTCTGGAATTGTACTTCCGATGATGTTGCAATCGCTCAAGAAGAGGGTAATGAAGAGGTCGAAGAAACAGAAAATGATACTGTTACTGCGGAACCCAGATATCCCAACATAGTCTTAATTGTCGCAGATGATTTGGGTTGGGCAGATGTAGGTTTTAACGGCAGTGAGATCATGACTCCCAACCTGGATCAGCTATCTGATGAAGGAGTGACACTGGATCGCTTCTACACTAGTCCGATATGTACACCAACCAGAGCGGGACTGCTAACGGGCAGATATCCTGACAGATACGGACTGAGAAATGACGTAATTAGACCATGGGTGGAAGAAGGGCTTGATTTAAATGAACAACTACTTCCTGAGTTTTTGGCTAACCAGGGATATAATAACAGGGCAATCATCGGTAAATGGCATTTAGGTCACGGTAGATGGAACTTGCATCCTATGAATAGAGGCTTCACTCACTTTTATGGATGTCTGAATGGAGCCATTGGATATTTCAACTTATCAAGACAGGGTGAACGTGACTGGCATGAAGGTCTTCAGCCTTCCCCAGATGAAGGATATGCAACAGATTTGATCACTACTAAAGCGGTTCAGAAAATTGAGGAATATGCAACAAGTGGATCTCCTTTTTTCCTGGAAGTTGCTTACAATGCGCCTCATACTCCATTGAGAGCCAGAAGAGAATACCTCGATATATATGGATTTGATCCTGCACTTCCAAGGTTCGACGGAAGTAATTCACGTGGAGTTGGTAACTCCGAGCGGCAGACTTATGCCGCAATGGTTACCGACATGGACGATGGAATAGGTAAGATCATGGACAAATTATCATCACTTGGAATAAGTAACAGTTCATTGGTCATTTTCATGAGCGACAATGGTGCAGACGAAAAAAGTAAAGGTGGCTCGAGCGGTATGCTGAGAGGAGAAAAGTTGACTGAATGGGAAGGAGGTATTCGTTCACCAGCAATTATAAGATGGCCAGATGCCTTTGATGGTGGCTGGAGGTCCGATCAACTGATGAGTTATGTCGATATCTTCCCCACCATTGCAGGGATTATAGCTCCTGGAATGACCACTTTAAATCCTATGGATGGGAGTAATATCATCGAGGTAATTGAATCGAGAGGTGAGAAGAAAATAACTGATCGTCAGCTTTTTGTAGGCAATGGAGTACTAATCAGTGATGAATTCAAACTGATCAAAGATGTAAATTTAAACAATAATATGTCAGAGGTAACAGAGGATTTACTATTTAATATTTTTCAAGATCCGATTGAAGCATCCAGTATCAAAAACAGCCAATCCTCCAGGTACAATCAGTTGCTGCAGGAGATCAGAGAATTTGAATCCATAGTACCAAGCTTTACTTTGGGTAATACCCAAAAACCTGATGGTTGGAGGCCTCCTAAAGATTGGATTCCGGGAAATTAATATGATTATAGAACAGAAATAGAAATAATGAAATTCTTTATAGATACAGCAGATCTCAAGCAAATTCAGGAAGCACAAGACTTAGGTGTATTAGATGGTGTGACTACAAATCCATCATTGATGGCTAAAGAAGGTATCAAGGGGGAGCAAAGTGTAAGAGAACACTATAAGAATATCTGTGATATAGTAGACGATAACGTTAGTGCCGAGGTAATCTCCACTGAATATAGCAAAATGGTGGAAGAAGGAAAATCTCTGGCTGCTATTGATGATAAAATCGTAGTGAAAATCCCCATGATTAAAGATGGAGTTCGAGCAATCAAAACCCTTCACAGTGAGGGTATTCGGACCAATTGCACACTCATATTCAATGCCGGACAAGCGATTCTGGCAGCAAAGGCTGGTGCCAGCTACGTGTCTCCATTCATTGGCCGACTGGATGATATCTCAAACGACGGGTTGGGGCTTATCGAACAGATTGTACATATCTTCAGGATGTACAGATTCGAAACAGAAGTACTTGCCGCATCCATCAGACACAATATGCACTTGATTAAGTGCGCTGAAATAGGTGTGGATGTGACTACCTCCCCATTATCAGTCATCACTGGACTATTAAAGCATCCATTAACAGACTCGGGACTGGAAAAATTCTTAAGTGACTATCGGAAATCTCAACATATTAACAGTTAAGTGGAATTGAAATGAAGAACACAATCGATATTAGAAAATCAGTATTATTCTGTTTAGTTGGGGTAATGTTTCTGGCACTTGAAAGTATGGGACAGGACGTTACGTACAGACAAGGTTCTACCAGAAAGATAGAGCAACTAGTTGGTGATTTCGACAGATCTACGGATGTAAGAGATTCAACGAGTAACAAAACTTTTAAGCGATTTGGTGTACCCAATACTGACCTGGGAGTCCCTTTTGAGCATAATGGTAAAACATTCGTCGCTTTTGGTGATATTTTATTTGGAGATGGAGATCCATTGGGCTTCACAATGGATACTGATGCTTCCGACGGAGTGGATTTGGAATTCGTATCTAATGCGCCGGGAACCAGTATTCCGATAACAATTCCAGGTGTTGACCTGGGTGGTTTTGGTGTACCACTGGATGGCATTAGCTGGAACAATGCCATGTATCTTTATGCCTCCGAAAGAGGAATGGCAAAAAGTGTTTTGGCTAAATCAATAGATGATGGGAGATCTTTTACCAAGCTATATGATGTTTCGGATTATAAATTCATCAACATAAGTGTTGAAAAGATGGTTTCTACTGCTGATTTTCCTGAACCAGTCGGTACGGATATTCAGGTGATGTTTGGTTCGGGAGCGTACAGAAGGAGCAGTGTTTTTCTGGCCTATCAAACTGCCGCAAGCATTGAGTCGAATAATATTAAATACTATGCAGGTTATCAAAACGGTCAACCCATTTGGGTTGATGAAGAGTCTAAGGCAATTCCCATTTTTGATCAACCATGCGTAGGGGAACTCTCAGTAGTTTACAATGCATTCCTCGAAAAATGGGTGGCTACTTACAATTGTCCGTCTTTTACAGGGAAAAACGGCGAAAACTTTGAAAGAGGAGTGAACGTGAGAACCTCCGATAATCCATGGGGATCTTGGTCAGATCCATTTCTGATCTATACTCCCGCTGGGAACGAGGGAATACTGGGATATTGCCAGATGATGCATCGTGACTGGAATCAGTCAACTTGCGATACGATTCAGGATCCTGGTAGAGATTATGAGTTTGGAGGAACTTATGGTCCGTATCAATTCAATAACCTTGCGACCGGATCAGTGGGCTCTGAAACCACTATTTATTACACACTGTCACTGTGGAATCCATATACGGTGATATTGATGGAATCTACTCTTCAAAAGTCAGGTAGCAGCCCAGCCATGATGGAAACTCCTGTAATAAGTGATGTTGTACCTACAATTCAAGCTCCATTAAGTAATGGAATATATACAATCGGATCACAGCAACGAGGTTTTTTAGACAACTCTATCATTCTGGGTTTCAAAGACAACTCGACCACAGTAGCGATTGAGTCGGGGTATGACGCCCAAAAATGGCAATTGACCTTATTGTCAGACAATCATTACTCAATCATTAATGTAAGTTCAGGACAAGCATTGACAGTCGAAAACAATGATTCTGATAATCAGACGGATATTGTCGTTCAGGCTTATGAAGGAAATGATAACCAGCGGTGGCAAATTCATCCGGTTACAAACGGCTTTAGAATCATTTCAAAGTCATCAGGTAAAAGCCTGCAACTGGAAGATGATTTCAAATTTAATGACACGGGTGGCGAAACCAGGACTGATCCAAAACCGAGATTGATAGGAAATGTCATACAAAACACCTACCGGGAAAATGAGCAATTTATCTGGGTGTTTGAAGCCACTACATCAGTAGATTTGACTGACATAGCGATAGGCGGATCCAACTTTTTGTACAATCTTGATGTCGAAGAAATTCAGACAGCTCAGGTAAGTTCCATCACTCCGGGAAATGCAACTGCTGTTCTGCCTTATTGGACTTCCAGTAATTTAAATGTCCTGACCATTGATTCAATTTCAGGAAGAATGGTGGGTATTTCACCTGGGAATGCTATTATTACTTTGACTTCAGGAAACATTCAGGATAGCAGAAATGTCACCGTCACTAATCTCCCATCCGTTTCCACCCCCTTAACGGGTGGGTTTTATACCATTACAACCGCTTTCACCTCTGGTCAAAGAATAGATGATGGGTTCAATGCATATGGAGACGCAAACCCAAACATTATTTTGGAAAACCCTACAAACGACTTTGATCAGGTTTGGGAATTTGTTCAGGGAGAAGATGGATACTATACCATTTTCAAAAGTACAACACGTGATTCTGTAATGGCTATTGCCAATGGGGTGATTAAGCCATTGGGTAATTTAGAATTAGCACCATATGATAGCTTAAACGATAACCCCCATCAAAGATGGCAGATTGTCCCTGAGGGTACTTCATTTAGAATCATTTCAAAATTTTCAGGACTATCATTGGAGGCTCAGCAATCTCCATCGGGTCCTATTGCCAATGTTCGTCAGGCTTATTGGAGCAGCTTCTTACGACATGAATGGATCATCGAAGAGACAGACGGACCGGATTTTGAGGTGTTGTCTGTCAATCTCCCGGACAAGTTGAAAATGACCTTATATCCTAATCCGGCTAAAACATATTTCAATGTGGTGATTGACACAGATTTGTCAGTAAATGAAGTAGCAGTTGACATCATCGATTTACAGGGGAAAATCATTCTTACAAGAAGTGTATCAAATGGACGAGTCGATCTGGATAATCGGATAAAACCGGGATTTTATCAGGTCATAGTTCGATCGGACATAGGTGAGTATTTGAGTAAGCATAAGTTAGTTATAGGTAGATAAGTGATGATGGCAAGACAGAAAAGGAATACAGTATTGGTTTCTACATTCGTAGTGATAATAAGCTCATTGCTTGTTTTGTCTTGCAATCCCACTCGAAAAAGAGAGAAGCCGAATATTCTACTCATTATTGCTGATGACTTAGGTTGGGGCGATGTAGGCTATCACAACAGTGATGTAAAGACACCAAATTTAGATCGACTGGCAAGTGAAGGGTTGGAACTAGACAGGTTTTATGTAACGCCAATTTGCTCACCTACCCGGGCTGGTTTATTAACAGGTAGATACCCTGATCGATTTGGTTTGAGAAATAACGTCGTGAGACCCTGGTTAGATTTTGGTCTTGATACCACCGAAGTAACATTACCAGAATTATTAGCTGATGTTGGTTACAATAATCGCGCCTTGGTGGGTAAATGGCACCTTGGGCATTTCAGAAAAGCTTATCACCCATTGAGTAGAGGATACAACTACTTTTATGGGCATTTAAATGGTGCTATCGACTACTTCGGACTTAAAAGAGATGGAGAAAAAGACTGGCATGAGAATTTTTTACCTTCAGACGATGTAGGCTATGCAACGAACTTAATCGGAAAAAAGGCGCTGCAACTCATTCGTTCCTACTCCAAGCAGGATAACCCGTTCTTTATTCAAGTCGCATTCAATGCTCCCCACTCACCATTGCAGGCAACTCGCAAGTATTTGGATCAATATGGTTTCGATCCGCAAAAACCGACCTTCATCAAGGGAAGGGGACGTGGAAATAGCAAAAGACAGACCTACTCGGCAATGGTTACACACATGGATGATGAAATCGGAAAGATGCTCAATTTGATGGACTCTCTCGGAATAACAGAGAATACCATTGTGTTATTTATGAGCGATAATGGTGCAGAGTTGAGCAAAGGAGGATCCAATGGAAATCTGAGAGGTGCAAAGCTGACGGAATGGGAGGGTGGAGTACGGGTACCCGCCCTGATAAAATGGCCTGGAAAAATTAATGAAGGCTCAACAACAGAACAGGTGATCGGATATGTAGATATAGTTCCCACTTTACTTGGCCTCATGGGAGAAAGTATACCCAAAAGCGCAAATATCGATGGTTTAGATATGAGCGATTGCATTTTGGGAAATAAGAGTATTCAAAGAACACTTTATCTTGGAAATGGAGCGCTCATCAATCAGCAATACAAATTAATCGAAGGTGGTGATAAAATCGGTTTAACCCGGATGAAAATAGCTGAAGATCATTTTTTTGATGTTAGCACAGATCAAAACGAAAAAGACAATCTAGCTCCAGGAATGTTGGATCCATACCTGAAAATGAAGCAAGAAGTCAAAGCTTTTAATGAAATAAAACCTTCTGTCCCAAGACCAAAAGATATTAAACCAGAAAACTTTAAAGCACCGGAAAAATGGAAACCTGTAGAATGATACAAAAATCCATATCGAAAAGGTTAAACTCCGATGTTTTGACAAAACGGGTTATTCAGCACCTTCATGCGATGCTGAAACTCATGAACAGCGAGAATCTAAAAATCTTTTTTTATTTAAATCCAATAACTATGAAACCTAAAAGTATGCTTGTACTGCTATTATTTGTTAGTAGCATGACAGTGGCACAAACTACCGTTTCTAGGTATTCCTTCAATACGTCAGCTGATTTTTTATCAGATGCGGTAGGCGCAAACACATTAATCAATGGGAATAATGTGCCTATGACAGATGGAATATCAGGCCAGGGTGCAGCATTGTTTACCGGTGATTCTGCCTTCCTGGAAACAGATCCAATTGATATTTTCACCAATCAATCAAGTTTGGGTGTAGAAATGCTCGTCAAGATTGACGAATCGCATGATGCGACCACCAATGGAGGTGGTATTATGACATTAATTGGCCAATGGGGAGTTGGCAGTAACCGAACCTTCCGGGTAAATGTGGCATGGGACGACACACAACAGGCAAGTGCTATTAAGTTTGCTATCAGACTTAGGAATGATGCGCAATTTTTCGACGGATCTGATGATGCATCGATTCCTGAAGCAGATAGAATCTATCTCCAAAATGATGTTGTTTACTACCTGGGCTGCTTCCTCGAGAATACAAGTTCCAATACTACTGATTCGATCAGGTTTATCGTGAAAGACCTGACCAATAACGGACCTGTCCAAACTGCAGCGGTAGTGAGGGGAATTGGCTCTTTTGAGGAAGATACAAATGTAGATGAGCCAATAAGAATTGGAAGGTCCGGAGATGAATTCTTTCAATTTAAGGGTATTATTGACAATGTACGGATATCTTCCGGTGGCGTAAATTCCGGTATCATCAGCCCGTTGCTTACAACCACAGAGTGGGATGGAAGCAGCTGGAGCAATGACGAACCTATCAGTGGATTTGATGCAATTATTTCATCATCATACGCTACAGCAGGGAATGGTAGTTTCACTACAAATAACCTGACTTTAAATGCGACTACAAGTATTGGAGCAGGCGACTACATTGAGGTGGATGAGTTGCTGACCAATAACAGTACAATGAGTGTTTCCTCAGGAGGGTCGCTCGTTACTAAGGGAACACTGGCCGGGACAGGGACTTATAACTTTGAGCGTGTTACGACGCACGATAATGCAACGGCGAAATACAGTGCAGTGGGTTCTCCCATTACGGATGGAAATGTTTCAGTTTTGGGGTCACCTGTGTGGGAATTTGATGAATCTGTGTCTGGCGATTTAGAAAGATTCACAGTTCCAAGTGGGATACTAACTCCTGGTAGAGGGTATTTTTCAGCGGCCACTGGCACAGTATCATTTCAGGGAGTGCCCAATACTGGAGATGTACAAATAGCGGTTACAAATGATCAGGATGGGTTTAACCTAATATCGAATCCATATCCAGGTGCTATTTCTTATCAAGACTTTGTAAATGATAATTCTTCCGTAATCTCCGGTACAATCTACATATGGAGTGAAGGCAGTACTGTAGCCGGAACCCGTCCTAGTCAAGGGGACTATATCACAATAACCGGAGCTGGAAGTGTCAGTGGTACACCTAACGATTCTAAAAGCTTTAACGATCATATTGGTTCAATGCAAGGCTTTTTTGTCAAGGCAAACACGGCAGGTAATGTGACATTTTCTGATGATCAGAAGGTATTGGATAGCAACTCTGATGACACATTCTTCCGCCAGTCCAATGCGGGGAACAACAGGATAAAGTTGGCTTTGACCGGCCAGGATGAATATGATGAGACATTGATTGCTATTTTGGACGATGCTTCTGACGATGTGGACAGACTCTACGATGGACACAAATTCAACGTTGGAAGTACCCAAATCTATTCAACAATCGAAGAAGCACCCTTTTCAATTCAGGCTGTACCGGTATTGACTGAAATGCCACTTTTTATCAATATTGAAGTTTCAGGGGACTATGAATTAACAATTCTCGAAAATTCTTTGCCGGAATCAGTGAAGCTTTATCCTGTTGTTCCCCGCATTGGACTGGCGGAAGAATGTGTCATCAGTGTTGCTATCCAATACCTTCTG
>JBCBHL010000003.1:0-56256 GCA_038525605.1 Bacteroidota bacterium | reverse complement strand
AGTTACATATCCGTAATCAAACATTTCGGATACGCCTGAGAAAAATTAAAATTCGCAAAGTAGAAATTTACTTAGAATCGAAATACTGCGCCGAAGTAGAAGGTTCTTCCTGAGAAGTATTCGGCAGATGATTCCGAATAATCGGAATTATAGGCAAAAGATCGGACATTGTCGCGGTTAGTAAGATTGTTGACGCTGGCAAAGCAAATAGCAGTCATTCTCTCGCTCAATGCATATTCATTGCTGATGGATAATCCCGCTGAGAAGTAGTTTGGCAGTTGTTCTGTATCCTGACTGTAAAATGGTCTGTACACATCAAAAGTTTCATCAAACTCAGAGTTGATCACCGGGAAATATGCATTACCCTCTCTGTAGATTAAGTTACTCCCTATAATCCAGCGTTTTGAAAAATTATAGTTCAAATTGCCCCTTACGAAGTAACTGACATTGTTAGCGGTGGAAATCACATCGTTAAAATCGCTTTCTATGTGTAAGTAGGTAGCAGAAATATCGTATTTAAGCCTTTCGAGGATATTTCTTTCAAAATAAACCTCAATTCCGGAAATCTGATTAGTAAGGCTGGGTGCTCCACTATTATCCTTAAAAAAAGCAGAAAAGCTACTGGTGTACTTGTTTGCAGACCACTTGACATCAATAGAATACTGACTACTGGCAATTACGGCAAAATCCCGACCAAAATTGAGTTCTCTCAATGCCTGATGATACTGTCCGGCACCCATGATCAATTTCAGGTTTTCAGTTACATCTAATTTAAAGTTGATCTGTTTACTCAGGTAACTATCAGCATCAATTCCCGGATTAAATCTCAATCCGCCACCGATTGACAGTTTGTTGTTGGGAAAATACTTACCGTAGAGATACCCTTCATGAATATTGATTGCACCATCACTTTCAAAACTGAAATAGGGATGATTCTCTCCCAGAGCATATGACACAGACGGAGCTGTTCCGAAAGCAGATGAATTTCGATTATCGGACGAAAAACCACCCTTCATCTGAAATCTGTCGCCGGTGTATTGATAGTTTAAACCTAAGAAAAAATCATTCCCTGAGGCATCTGTTTCAAACCGGCTGTAATTGAATTTAGCCTCAGAAATGCTGTAACCTGAATTTAAACTGATTACGCTTTTCCCAATATGCTGTTCCATTTTCAAAGTACTGAAATTCCGCTTTCGCTTCTGATTGAAGAAACCATTGAAAGAGGCCGATCTGAAATTGAATCGGTAAGACTCCGAAAGTGAGTAGTTAAAAAACTTCACGAGGCTGTTTGGTGATGGCTTCATCAAAAAGTACAATCCACCGTCACCCAGGCTAAACTGATCAATCCCCCGCAATGCATCACCATTGATCGCTTTTAAAATTCCGCCCGGCTGATAATTAAAAAAGACAGAGACCATCGCTTTATCAGAAATTTTTTGCTGTCGGAAATAACCAAAACTGGCAGGACTGACTGTCAATGAGTTAGAATTTGCTTTGACCACTCTGTCATCAGAATTTACCGAAACCATTCCACTACTCACATTTCCGTACTCCAGGGGTGGGTTTCCCGGAAAAACTGACAAATTTTTCACAATTGCCGTATTAAAAATACTAAAGACCCCAATTCCGTTCAATTGCGAAAACTTCACATAGTCGTAAATAGGCACATCATTGAAAAACACTCCAGTCTGTGCCGGAGACCCACCTCTCAAACTGATGTTTGCCGATTCATCTACAGGAGTGGCAGAAGGAAGCGCATTGACTGCCAGCAAGGGATCAGCTTTAGCGGCAGGACTGGTATAGATCTCAATTTTATTGATCTTTTCATACTGAAACTCTTCAGAAACCAGTGGAGTAGATACAATCACTACTTCATTGAGCTGATCCTTTTTAGCTCTCAGATAGATCGTTCTGTCCTGCCAATCCAATAATGGAACTAACTCATCGTGATAACCAATGAATGAAATCACTAAGGTATCACTCTTCAGGTTCTTAGATTCAGAAGAAAGGTAAAAATCCCCATCCAGTCCACTACTGGAACCAATATCCCAATGATTTAAAAGATAAACATTAGCGCCGGGAAGAGGCTCGTTTTTCTCCTGATCATAAATCTTGCCTTTAATCGCCCACTGCGCGTTGACAGCGAGCGATAATAAAAGCGTACACAACAGTATGATGTAAAATTTAAAATCAATCATCGTCGTTATCGGCTAACTGTGGCATCAAACTATATTTTACCCACCCAAATTCAGGCTCCATATTCAATGCTTTCTGAAATGCTGCCTTCGCCTGGTCTTTTTTATCAATTTCAGAATAAACGATACCGAGATTTGCCAGTGCATCTATGTATAACCAGTTGTCCACTGTTTCACCTCTCTGCTCAAAAGCCTTAATAGCTTTTTCCATATAGTCTGCAGCTACTTTTTTGTCTCCTCCCCACATAGCAGGCGTATACTGTTTAGAACCTGCGTACAGTCTCATTACCAAAGGAGATTCAGGGCTTTCCTTCAATGCATCAGACATCAGACTGTTACTTTTCATTCCCAGAAATGCGCCTTTCATTGGTGAATACGCCATCTCCAATCCCATGATGGAGCTCAAAAGTGCTTTTGGTTCACCCCAATCTTCATGCTCCTCGATCAAAGCCTTTACCAGCTCCTTTGCGGGATCGATTTGTTTTTCAAATGCATCTTCATCCTTTGTGGCCATCGTAGCACTGAGATAGCCGTAGTAGGTAGATACCAGCGCCAGTTTATCTTCTCTAGGAGAATTTTTCGTTATCGACTTTTTATGTAACTCAATTGATTTTTCCCATAAAGGCAGAGTATTTTTCACATAAGCCGAGTAGGTAAGTTTTTGAACAGAAGGCGTATTGTTTTGCCTTGCTGAAAGAGTGAATGAAGCTATTAACAACATTATTACTGCTAAAGATTTTATAAGTTTCATAGTTCTATTATTTAGAGTTTTAATAATCATTTAATTCGTTTACTATTTTTCCATTCATCCATCGAAAGAGAATGTTTTCTGTCTGCTTTATATCTGATTGAGGGTCGCCTTCCACCATAAAGAAGGAAGCTTTCTCCCCGGTTTCAATATCATTGTAGCGGTAACCATAAACCTGATATGGATTGCTTGTGGCGCTTTTGAGTACATCGGTAGCAGGTATCCCACTGGCGCGAAGCAATGCCAGCTCGTGGTGGAGGCTTTTTCCATAGTCAAGCTGAAAGTTGGGAGGGTCAGTACCTGCAAGAATGGTAACGCCAGCCTCATATAGTTTAAATACTTCATCAAGCAATTCCTTTTCCGACATCCTCTTGTAAGTAATGCGCTTCTTTTTAAGGTAAGCAGCACTTTTTTCGAGCACCGTCAGCGTCGGGACAATAAATACCCCGGAGGAAGCGACCTCCTCCAACTCGATATCGGTCATTGGGCGATCGCGCCAGATGTGAACCAGACCATCGGCTCCTAATCGGATCACAGACAGTGCGTCTTCTAAATTAGAAATATGTACAACCGCCTTTTTGCCATGCTTATGGGTTCTCTGAATCAGCGAATCGATTTGTGCTATTGTGAGTGTTGCCGCCGCAGGTTCAAAGATAATTTTGATGTGATCCACACCTGCCGCTACCTGCTGATCGACAAAATCATAGCAACTTCTTTCTTTGTTAATGACAGGAACCTCATATCCAAACTGAGTTCCATGACCTTTTTCTACTGTTGCCGCATAACCTGCTCCATACAATTTTGCAAACCCGTGCTGCTGACCAAGATCTTTCAGACTGGCAGTTGTTTCATTCAGTGAGTGCATGTCTTGAAGGGTATAAACTCCAAAATTCACTGCATTTTTTAAGTGATATGGAATCCACGCATGAACATGCGCATTTACCAATCCGGGTAAAAGTGTATAACCACTGCCATCAATAGTTTGGCAATCAGACTTAATTTCACTGGCTACTTCCACGATCAACTCTCCTTCCACAAGTAGATCCATGTCTTCCTTAAACTGACCATTTTGAAAAATCCTCACATTCTCGATCTGAAAACATCCATCCGTCTGCGCTTGTACCTCTACAGTACACCAGACCAATACTGTCAATATTAATAAAGTAAATTTCATTTCAAACTAGTTTATTTTATAAACCATCTATTTAAAAAAATTTATTCTCCTATATACTGCTTGATCACCTTCACATATCTTTCGAAAGCGTCAATTCCTGTTTTGGTAATTTTACAAGTTGTAACAGGTTTCTTCCCCTGAAATGACTTTTCTATGCTAATGTATTCTGCCTTTGATAACTTGTCCAATTGAACACTCAGGTTACCTGCCGTAGCGCCTGTCTGTTCTTTTACAAACACAAACTCCGCAGATTCTACTCCCAAGAGCAAAGAAACTATAGCAAGCCTCAGCTGAGAATGTAAAAGAGGATCTAAATCTTTAAAGGCTTTCATTCTTTACTTTTTGCTTCAAGAGATAACCAGGCACTAAATAGCCAACAATAATCGCTGCGGCGCCTACTAGTGAATGATATTCAAATGGTAAAACAAAACCTAAAACTGCAAATAACCAAAAAGCTGCTCCGCCATAAATCAAAGGCTTGAATTTGATCGCTACTCCTGTAATGAAAGTAGGAAAACCGGTGATCAGTACAATCATTGGATTGATATTAAATCCGATTTTTGGCCCTGCTCCTACAACGATAATTACCATAACAAAAAAAGCAAGCCACATGTAACTAAACATATCTTGTAAATGAGTCTTAACCGGCCTCTTTTTCGCCTTGACGGATGCGTGGACTGCTGTAAAAATTCCAAGTGGAAAACAAATTAACCACGCTAAATGTGCATATGGAAATTCAAAAAGAGTTTGAGAAAAATAAACAAACAGGTTAATCAAAGCAATGATCCATCCCCACAAAACAAAGTAAAACTGATTGGAAACTACGCTCCCTTTAGCTTTGCTAATCATTCCCTCAATGATTTTTAAGCTTTCCTTTTCTGATAATTCGGTATTTTCCATACATGTAAATTTATTGTAAATGTAAAGTAGTTTATTTTATAAACCAAATTATAAATAAAAGGTTGCGTTTATTGTAGCATTTTTACTGAAAATAGGCATATTGTAGTCAGAAAGCTGGGAAACAATGAAAAAAGCACTTTATATTCTGTATCTAACCTGCCAGGTTTTGATAATTGCGGCCTGTATTTACCTACCCCTGACATTTGGCTTTAAAGTAGAATACATCTTGCTGGCGGTGCAGTCAATTGTAGTATTAGCATATTCCAGGGCCTTGAATCCTGACTCAGCTACCAACAAAAAAAAGAGCAAAAACGAGGTATCCCTTTTCATAGCAGTGCTTTTTGTGGGGATCTTATATATCGCCGCATTCCATTATCTGATAGTCGCTCTAAGTGTTTTTGTATTAGCGGGTTGGTTTTTCTTTTCAGGAAAATCAAAATCGCAGCAATAAACTCAACTATTTGGTAGGGTATTTCCCATTATTCCCTTTTATTTAGTAGAATGCTCTCATTGTACTTTTTCAGATGGAGATTGAACAAATTGATTTCAGATCGAGTAGCGTTTGGTTTTGGAAAAAAGCTCTAATTTTTTCTTTTCTAAGGAAGCTTAGAGATGATTTTAGTTGAAGGGCTATGAGGTAGAGATTTCATACTCATTAGTATTCCAAGCCTGAAAATATGTCGAATGTGCCTGTTTTTAATACTTGCGATCATTAAATGAGATCATTCTGAATGTTGCTTACTTTAATTAAATATGATGTATACCGATTTAACTAATCCAGAGAACTGGAAGAAGTTCTCACTCTACATAATTTTGTCATGCGCCGCTTTGCTGGTAGCCTGTGGAGACGACGAAGTTGTCACTCCGCAATTCTCTGCTGCAGTATCGTTGAGCACCACATCCACCACTATCAGTGAAAATGACGGGAATTTTTCTGCCTCTGTCACCATAGATCAGGAAAATTCTACTGGTGTCGCACTCACAATCCCATTACAGATTAGTGGAACTGCTACAAACGGAGAAGATTACCAATCTGTCTCTCCCAGCATCAATATTGCATCGGGGGCAACCTCAGGACAAATTGACATCAGAACGATCGATGACATGATTGTTGAAGGTGATGAAGAAATAATTATCAGTATTAACACAAATCAATTGCCCACTACAGTTTCTCCTGGTACCAATGCTTCGATCACCATTACTATCACCGATGATGACAGCAATGTTACAGATTGTGACAATGACAACTCCATAGACCAGGATAATCACGAATGTGACGAAACCCCTAATGTCGCTAATTCATATAGTGAAAGCGTGGCTTCCGGTGAAAGAACAATTACTACTAACGGAATTCCTACGCACGACTACAGAAACCAAATACCACAAATTGTGAGAATGCTCAATTCAGAAACAAAAGTGTTTACTGTTGACGCTAGCCCTTCGATTTCAGGAACGACCACCTCGATCACCAATGAGGGTAGTCCTGTTTGGAAATTCGGTGTTGCATTGAATGGAGTGCCAATTGATCCGGCTCCTGCACAGCCATTTATCTTTGAAAACCAGAATACCGGTGAATTCAACTTTGATTGGGTATTTGAGCCAAACTGGAATATGGATGCGGTTGGTCTTGATTGTGCGATAGCGCATGTACAACCTGATGGCACTTATCACTATCATGGAGATATGGGCATCTATGCAGACCAATTGTTTGATGGAATAGGAACGGGGAATACAACGCCAAACGAGCCGGTACAAATTGGATGGGCTGCCGACGGTTTCCCAATTCTTTACAAATTTGGACCAAACGCTTCAGGTAATATTCAAAAACTGACATCCAGTTATCAGTTAAAAAGCGGAGACAGGCCTGGAGACGGAATTACTGAACCTTGCGGTCCATATAATGGCAAGTACACAAATGATTTCGAATTTTCATCAGGGGTAGGAGATCTTGACGAGTGTAATGGCGTAGAACGTTCTATCACCCTAAATGGAGAGACTTTTAGCTATTTCTATGTGATTACAGACGATTTTCCTGTGATTTCAAGATGTATGGTTGGCGCTCCTGACAGAAGTTTCAGACTTGGAGGCGGTTAATTAAAAAGAAGATTAGCATGATAGTAAGAACATTATTAATCACACTTTTTCTGCAGTTAACAACAGTTGGATATGGCCATGACATCAGATTGGCCATATTCGAACTTTCACAGAGTGAAAATTCCAACGGGCTGCAGCTAAGCATTAGCTTCGACAAAGAGGATCTTGGAAATTCCATCCGACATCAATATCCCTCCACCAATGGAAGTGATTTCAACGAACTGATCGTAGCATATCTCAATGAAAATTTCAAATTAACGATCAATGATCAATGCCTGACTTTACAAATTGGATCGATCGAAGAGGAAAATGACTTTATCAGACTAAAGGCAGCGATCAATGAGCCTGTGGAATCGGTTTCTAAAATTCGTGTTTTCAACACTTGTCTGATTGATTACACGGAAGGTCATTCAAATATTTTCAAATGTAAACTCAATGGAAAACACAGATCTTTCAGACTGACCGAAAGCCGAATTTCTACTGAGTTTGAATATTAAGATCGATCATCTACCGGTCGAAACTTTCTCAATCATATCGATTGTAAAACCCTTCATTGATCCAGTTAAATCCCTCTGGAGATAACAGAGAGTAATATACCGTTTAATATTTCAATCAAACCTTAACCGAAGCATCTGTCAATAGACTTCTTTATAGTTCAGCAAACTGATCACCCAATTCCTGCCTATCAGTTTTAGTGACCTATCTTGATGCATTTTCGTCTGCCGGGAGTGTACCTGGTTCTAATAAAAATCAAAAAGTATTCATGCATTTCTATGATATCATCATATCATTGTAGCTGGGAGCTAAACTTACTTTGATAAAAATGGATCAGAAAAAACTCTATACAATCGGTTTAAAATTCCAAAGACATCAGCTTGAATTTAGGCATGATGAGGCCTCAGGCTATGTAATTATGGGAAAGGCTCAAAAGGTCAAAAGGAAACTTTTTATAGGAATCTCATTAATAATTATCGGTCTGCTGGTAGCAATAGTCATCTCTGTTTTACAACTTGGTTTCGTCGGTAGGATACTAAGATATTTATTTTTAATTGTTGTTGGATATGGCGCGGTGGAGTCCTTTAAGCAGTTCAAACTGGGGCGGGCAAACCGTTTTCGCAAACTGATTTCCGAAAACGCCATAAAAATTGAATCCAAAGAAGGAATTAAAGAGTATTCAAAGTCCGATATTCAAAGTTTTGAATACGAATCTCAGCGCACGGAGGAAGGCACAGGCCTTGGAACGCTATTTTTAATTACAAATTCAGGAGACAAGGTTCAGCTTTTAAAATTAGCAGACAAAAAACCGGAGTACCTGCATGATGATTTCACCTATCTGAAATCGTTTCTTGACGAAACAATACTGGGGTAACAAAAAAAGGCTGCCAATAAACATTGACAGCCTTATAAATTTTATTTCAGAAGAAGTTTAATCTTCTTCCTTCTTTTTCTCTTTTCCTTTTTTCTTCTTGATAGTGATCGCTAACTCCTCACCTTCTCCCTTGTAGTCGGCCTGAATAGTATCACCTTCATTAGCATCTCCTTTCAGGATTTCTTCAGCCACAGCATCTTCCAGATACTTCTGAATCGCTCTGTTCAAAGGTCTGGCGCCATATTGCGGATCATAACCTTTTTCTGCTAAGAAATCTTTCGCCTTCTCCGTCAATTCAATCTTATAACCAAGATCAGTTATTCTATTGAACAATTTGTTAAGAGAAATATCGATTATCTGGTGAATGTGCTCTCTCTCCAACGAGTTAAACACAATTACATCATCTAATCTGTTGAGAAATTCCGGACTAAAAGCTTTCTTCAATGCGTTCTGAATTGTTGATTTCATCAACTCATCCATACTGTCCTTCTTAGTTTGTGTTGCAAAACCAATTCCAGCTCCAAAATCCTTTAAATCTCTCACACCAATATTTGATGTCATGATGATGATTGTATTACGGAAATCAACTCTTCGCCCCAATCCATCTGTTAAAATACCATCGTCGAGCACTTGTAATAATAGATTGAATACATCCGGGTGCGCTTTTTCAATCTCATCCAAAAGCACCACACTGTATGGCTTTCTTCTTACTTTTTCAGTAAGCTGACCACCTTCTTCATAACCAACATATCCCGGAGGCGCTCCAACTAATCTGGACACAGAGAATTTCTCCATGTATTCACTCATGTCTATTCTCACAAGCGAATCGTCTTTATCGAACAGGTAGTTCGCAAGAACCTTTGCCATTTCTGTTTTACCAACACCCGTTGGTCCCAGGAAGATGAAAGAGCCTATCGGTTTCTTCGGATCTTTCAATCCTACTCTTGTACGCTGAATAGCTTTTACAAGCTTACTGACTGCTTCGTCCTGCCCAATTACGCTTGAGGTTAACTCATCACGCATGTTGAGCAATTTGTTGCTTTCTTTTTCAGCTACCCGCTTAGTCGGAATACCCGTCATCATAGCAATTACCTCGGCAACATTTTCTTCGTCTACCTGATAACGCTTCAATTTAGTTTCTTCCTCCCATTTCGCCTTTTCCGTCTCCAGTTGGGCAATCATTTTCTTTTCTTTATCTCTTAACTGAGCAGCTTCCTCATATTTCTGACTTTTTACCACTCTGTTTTTTTCCTTTTTGATATCCTCGATGGATTCTTCCAGATTAATGATCTCATCAGGCACATTGATGTTATTAATGTGTACACGGGCACCAGCCTCATCCATCACATCAATTGCCTTGTCTGGTAAATATCTATCGCTGATGTATCTATCTGACAAAGAAACACACGCATTGATAGCCTCTTCAGTATAGGCTACATGGTGATGATTCTCATATTTGTCTTTGATATTATCAAGGATTTGAACGGTCTCTTCAGGAGTTGTAGCATCTACCATTACTACCTGAAAACGACGTGCCAAAGCACCATCCTTCTCAATGTACTGTCTGTACTCATCCAGAGTTGTTGCTCCGATACATTGAATCTCTCCTCTCGCAAGAGCAGGCTTAAACATATTCGACGCATCAAGTGATCCTGAGGCTCCTCCAGCTCCTACAATAGTATGAAGTTCGTCTATGAAAAGAATCACCTCGGGTGACTTCTCAATTTCATTCATCACAGCCTTCATTCGCTCTTCAAACTGTCCTCGATATTTAGTACCGGCTACCAGTGAAGCTAAATCCAGTGTGACGACTCTTTTTCCAAAAAGCACTCTGGAAACCTTCTTCTGAACGATTCTCAATGCCAGTCCTTCAGCTATCGCTGTCTTACCTACACCTGGTTCTCCAATAAGGATTGGGTTATTTTTTTTCCTTCTACTCAGTACTTGGGCAACTCTTTCGATTTCTTTCTCACGCCCGACGATAGGATCTAACTTATCATCTTCTGCTAGTTTCGTTAAGTCTCTACCGAAATTATCCAATACTGGCGTTCTCGATTTCTCTCCGGATTTAGAAGACTCTTTACCTCCTCCTGATGAAGAGCCACCACCGAACATTCTCGAACCTTCTTCATCACTGTCATCAGTATCTGAGGAGGCCAGAGGATTTTCTGCCTGATATTCCAATAATTCTTTCACAACATCATACGATACGTCGAACTTATTAAGAATTTGTGTGGCCAGATTATCTTCATCTCTTAAGATAGAAAGCAACAAATGCTCAGTACCTATTAATTGACTTTTAAAAATCTTTGCTTCCAGATAAGTGATTTTCAGAACCTTTTCAGATTGCCTGGTAAGAGGGATGTTTGCAAGATTTTTCACATTACTTGTTGCTGTCCCTTTAGTTGCCTGCTCTATCGATGATCTTAAATCATCCATGTTCACACCCAACTTTTTCAATAGCCCTACAGCAACTCCTTCTCCTTCACGAATCATTCCCAGAAGCAGATGCTCAGTGCCAATATAATCATGCCCTAATCTCAAAGCTTCTTCTCGACTAAGGGATATTACTTCTTTTACTCTATTTGAAAATTTAGCTTCCATATTTTGGCGACATCATAATTAGTAATTTATGCCTTCTTTTTGGGCTTTACTATTGATAAACTATTTTTTTATGTGATCTGTTGCACACAATCGACTAAATATTGGTAATTGTCGACTGACTGATAATTGTACCACTATTAGGTCCTTCACAAAACAACAGATCTATAATGCTCAGGTTAGGAACAAAATTGCTGCCAAACAACTGCTGGTATCTGACATCTTTGTAAATATTCCTATCCAAATGAGAGGTTTTCCTGCTTATTAACTCGTAATAGCGATTATCTAACACAGTTAAATTTAATTGAGACTCTTTTGAATCGCTAATTTTCCTGTCAATTTTAAGCAAATCCAGACATAATGTCAGCATTTGCTGATTCAAGTCCCATAAAAACTCATGTTTTTGCATGAGCACCTGTTCGAAATATTCAAAATAATATTCAAAGTAAGGTGCTTTGCCATAGGCGGTCCTTATGGAACGGACATGCCCGAGATGCCAGTTTTCACTGTAATCGATTCTCACATCCGAGATTTGTGATCTTTTTGTTTTTCCGGTTACCGGTACGGTTAGCAGCTGGATTTTGTTAGGTCCCAGAATATAACACCTGTTTCTGTAAGACTGTTTCTGATAGGTCTCCTGATGATGAATGACAAAATCTTTTTTTGAAAGAAGAACGAAGTATTCGATACATGGCAGATAATGCGTTTCCAAAAGAATCCTATTTCCGGAATCTAATGTCATCCTATTGACCTCCGCTACCGGTGAATCCGGCATTTTTGTCAGTAAAAAGGACATTGAAAGAAGTCAGACTGCCATAAATTTTGGTAATGTATTGCTGTAGATTAATTTTCTCATCTTCTCCCAATCCTGAGCTGTTGACTCGTTGTTCCATCACCCTCAACCGATCCCTTACCATCACAATTTTGTGAAAGAATGTTTCAACGGGCATTTCGTAAGACTTCAGGCTTTCATCGGCAGGTTGAAAAATTAACTTTCCACCTATCCATTTATCTCCAATATCGGTTTCTGTATCCTGATCAATAACATCACCCAAAATCTTTTTAAGTGACATTTCTATCGCTTCCATTGAAACCAGATCATCCCTGGCCGGAACGTTTTCAATCACTTCCAACTCCTCATCGGCATATAATCGGGCAATTTCTCTGACCCCATGATTGACAAACGATATGATGAAATGATCTGCTGTAACCTGCAAGACAATTCCGACACCCAATTCCTCACTTCTAACTCTTGATCCTATTCCTAGCTGCATACTTATTTTATGGTTTATTGATTGTCAAAAATAGCTCATAAACTAATGACAGACCAGTAGAATTCTACCCATTTTATTCGAAAGAGTAATATGCTACTTGTTCTTTAAGCTCCAAGAAATTTGTTGTTTAAAAATTATTGCATCACAGAGACATCCCCCAACCCTTCTCTGATCAACTCAGGTGTTCCTTGCGTACAATCAATGACAGTACTTGGCGTAATCTGCCCGTACCCTCCATCAATTACGACATCAACCTGATCTTTGAATTTTTCATAAATCAGCTCAGGATCGGTAGAATATTCCAGTACGTCATCTTCATCGTGTATGGAAGTCGTAATGATCGGATGATTCAACTCCTGTACCAGTAGTCTCGGAATGAGGTTGTCAGGCACTCTGATGCCCACAGTTTTTTTCTTGACTTGTAGAATCTTTGGCACCCGATTGCTCGAAGGTAAAATAAATGTATACGGCCCTGGTAATGCTCTTTTCATCAACTTAAAAGTTGGTGTATCGAGACTTTTTACATACTCCGATATATGGCTCAGGTCATAGCAAATGAAAGAAAGATTCAGGTTTTTTGCCTTAGTCTGTTTAATCTGCATGATCCGGTCTATTGCTGACTGATTGAAAATATCACATCCTATGCCATAAACCGTATCAGTAGGATAAATCACCACACCTCCCTTCCTGAGGATTTCTACAACCTCAAGGACTTTACCCATTTGTGGATTTTCTTCGTATAATCTGATGTATTTAGCTGACATATCCTGATTGTTAGTTGATAAAGTTAATAAAGTATGAGGGGGTTTTTAAGTGATTTGTTGCAATATTTGCCGCCGAAAGATATTGACACCGCCTGAAACGAGTATCCTATGGTTTTTGCTTATACTTATATTGATTATACCACTTTAGACTGATGGTAAATCGAAGAACAATAAAACCAGTCAGGAGTTCTAATCAGCGATGGTCAGTGTAATTGTTTAATTGATTGTGTTGTAGATGAAAAACAAAAAGTATCTGATGATAGCTGTAGTCGCTTTTTCGACGTTGCTGTCGTCCTTTGCATTTTATGGGTATCAAATGGTGTATGCGGCTAATTTCAATGTCGAAAAGGAAGATTCCTTCTTTTACATTCCAACAGGTGCAACTTTTAAAGATGTCCAAAATTTAGTCAACAAAAAGGAAATAGTAGGCAATTTGGTGGCTTTCAGCTTTTTGGCCAAATTGATGGATTATGACAAATCCGTAAAACCAGGCAGGTACCTCATTAAAAAAGACATGAACAATCTTGAGGCGATAAGAATGCTTCGGTCGGGTGATCAAAAACCTACCAGAATATCATTTGTTGCTGCTAAGAAAGTACAGGATTTAGCCAAGCCAATATCAGAAAATATCGAACTGACGGAAGCAGAGATTAGTGAGTTTTTAAATGACAGCAGCAGGATGGTAGCTTATGGTTTTAAGCCGGAAACGTATATTTCAATGTTTATTCCCAATACTTATGAAGTTTACTGGACAACCGATGGCAACCAGCTGATGGATAAACTCAAAAAGGAATATGACAAATTCTGGACAAAAGAAAGACAAGCGAAAGCAGATTCGATGAAAATGACCAGAGAAGAAGTGAGTACTTTAGCTGCAATTGTACAGGCTGAAACAGCGCAAAGCGATGAAAAACCAACGGTAGCTGGCGTTTACATCAATCGTTTACGAAAAGGAATTGCTCTACAGGCAGATCCAACTTTAATCTTTGCCGCTAATGATTTCGGAATCAAAAGAGTACTCAACAAGCACAAAGAAATTGATTCGCCGTACAACACTTATAAATACAAAGGTCTGCCTCCGGGACCGATCAGAATGCCAAACATTACCTCACTGGATGCAGTGTTAAACTACGAAGAGCATTCCTACATTTATTTCTGTGCGAAAGAAGATTTTTCAGGATATCATAATTTTGCAGTGACTTACAGTGATCACCGGAAAAATGCCAGAAAATATCAGAAAGCATTGAATGCCAAGAAAATTTTCAAATAAAGCATATGTTTCAAACAAGTATTCAGGTTAGGGTTAGATATGCGGAGACCGACCAGATGGGTTATGTGTATTATGGTAATTATGCTACATACTACGAGGTAGCCCGGGTGGAGGCGTTGCGAACATTAGGACTGAGCTATAAAGAACTGGAGGCAAAAGGCATTATGATGCCTGTGCTGGAAAACAGATCAAAATTTTTGTTGCCGGGTAAATATGATGAATTGCTAACGGTGAAAGTATCCATTCCTAAAATGCCTGCGGTGAAGATCATCTTCAAATACGACATATACAATGAAAGTGATCAATTGATTCACGAAGGAGAAACAACTCTTGCCTTCATCAATATGGAGTCGGGAAGGCCCGTCAGAATGCCTGAGGAGATGCAAAAACTGCTTTCTCAATTTTTTTAGCGAAAATCTTAAAAATTTTCATGCTGATATTTGAGTTTTTTCATAATTAATATAGTTTTGCAAACCCGTTCAACAACGGGATACAGTATTCAGACCAAGAGAAGTGGCAGAGTGGTCGAATGCGGTGGTCTTGAAAACCATTGTACCGCGAGGTACCGGGGGTTCGAATCCCTCCTTCTCTGCAAAAGCCTTGACTGAAAAGTCGAGGCTTTTTTTGTGTCAAATTTTAACAACTGGCTTCAACTCGATTTTTAATAATTTCTAAGTCTTAATAAGAATCAATCCTAAAAGTTGTGGGTCTTCAGGAAAGTTTATTGCCGTAAAATAAAACTCTTCAACTGTTTTAAATCAATACTAGCTCAATTTCAATTGTTTATAATCGACGATTCGAAAAGTGTGAGTTTGCGTGTGATTTAAGAGTTGTCTCCCGCAGAAAAACTGCATAACCTCTCAAATAACAATACCATTGTACCGCGAGGTACCGGGACTGGGTGGCCATTGCCATTCGAATCCTTTAGTGATTGGAGCATTTGCGAAAGATCAGACTCCTTCTCTGCAAAAGCCTTGACTAAAAAGTCGGGGCTTTTTTATGATCAATTCTTAACTTTAAGTTTCAGTCCTACGCTAAAAGACCCCACACCATTACAGAAATGCCTGAATATCTCTGGTTTCTTATTTCAAGCACTAAAATCAGGGCAGCAGGTGATCAAAATCAGCAATTTCATTTCTGGTTAATTATTAATTTAGAGGTATGAATCAAAAGGCTAAATTATTTCTTCTTCTGGTATTGCTATCATCTGCATGCAATAGCGTAAGAATAAAGTCCGTCACCAAACCGGACACCGATTTCACCGAATATAACACCTACTGCTGGATCGACGGGTGCGAAGAAAGATATGAAGGGCCCGATTATGCTATTAGCTATGAGCAGATGCAATCAATCAAAGAGGCCATCACTCAAAATCTAAAAAAGAAAGATTATCAAAATGACGTAAACAATCCGGACCTTTTAATTGGGTTTCACGTCATAGTCAACGAACAGCAAACAAGCCTTTCAGACAACTCAGAGATTTTGGCACCTTACAGAAATAGCATCAATTACTGGGATGGATATGAATACTATTACAATCAGAACAAACTTTATAAGTTCCTAAAAGGATCTTTGATTATTGACATCATAGAAGCCGGAACCGGTGATGTAATATGGCAGTCCACTGCGGTAAAATACATGGAAATAGAACAGACCTTGTCAAAAGAACAATTGGCACGTTACATCGAAAAAGCTATGAAAAGTTTTCCCAATAGATACTCCGGAATTTAACTACTGCTAATTCACTGCCAGATTAAAGACGTTATCAGCCTGCATCAGGTTCATTTCACCATCAAAAAATACTGATGACTTCTTCTTACCCTCTTTCAATAATATCTCAAAATAATGCTGAGGTCCAGTAGTTCCCTGCACATAAAATCTGGTGACTTTTTTGAATTCAAGTATTTTATTATCCGGAAATCTTTCATTGATATGATTTGATACTTCATCTGTCAGCACCGCTTTTTTACTGACATTTTCTACTTGCATCATTCTGCCGGATTTGTCATAATAAACACTGATCTCTCTGTTTTTTGTGTAGAAATGTGCCTTGAACTGATCTTCCTGCGTCTTCTTCCAACTTACATCCGTAATGTCCTTATACTTCCCAAAAAACTTAGCTTGTATTTTAAGTGGCACATTGTCCTGCTCTATTCTGGTATCCTGAGCAATTACTGATAGACTACTTATCAATGAGATAATTAGAAATGCAAATACTTTCATCATAGCTTGGTATTGTTGTAAGGATAAAAATAGAAATTTTATGTAACGAAAAAAGTCAGAATCGACAAGTGCCGGGTATTTCTCGATCAAGACTGCTTATTTAATTACGAACTAATAACCTGGTTTTTTAAACATTGCCGCATTTAGTACAGTAGTAACAGATTTTCAATATCACAATAATCAACCCATAATGTGCGTCGTACAACACATCCTAAATATGTCTCGATAACCTTATATTAACTGTCAATAAACCCAAGCAAAAGCTACAAGCTTATAAAACTTATAAATTTTCAATTGACTAATTCGCCAAAGCGTACCCTGAAAAATCCTTCTTTTTTCTGATCTGATTATTGGAATCGAACCATACCGAAACATTGTCCTGATTTGTTTTACCTACCAACTGATAATACACGATGGGTTGTGGGGAAATCGTATTAAATATTTTGATGCTTTTAAGTCTGAGGGCTTTGAACTTATCATAATTTGCCTTTACATATTCTTTTATTTCTGACGAAAGGATCGGATTATTGTTAACAGCGCTTTCCTCCAGAATTGCACCGTTTGGATCATAAAGCGAACTAACTAATCTACCCTTATGATTAAAAGATACTGCAAAGCATTTTTTACCAGAAATCTGTTTGGTACTCCATTGTAAATTCTTTGGTTTGTCATAACGCTTGTAAAACCAGGCCTGAACATTTAGAGGCACGTCATTCTCTTCGATCACTACTGTCTGAGCATTTACATCGACACAAAACAATAGTATTCCAAGTACCACAAAAACAATATTTTTCCACATAGCTGAAATTCATTTAGAATGAAAATGATAAATTAAAATCAGAAGTAAGATATACTATGCAGATGTTTCATAAACCTGTCTATCGATTAGCCATAACCGTTTTTCGATAAACTAAAGATTTACGCTGATAAGTATATTTGGCCGTTACAATACTTGTTGATGTTTTTTATTTCAAGAAAGGAAAACCAACAATAGATGCTTAAGAAATTATTTAGGTGATAGCGATGTTTATACGATATATTTAGCTAGCTCTTTTAGCCATTGATACAAAATAAAGACATAAAAAAAGGGACAGATCATGTCCCCTCATATAATCTTAAATGTTTGTATGTATTATTAATTAACTGCTAAATTAAAAACATTGTTGGTTTTCATCAACTGTTTATCTTCATCGAAGAATACATAAACAATATTTTTACCGTTCTTAGCAGAAACTTCAAAATATGATTTTGGTTCCTTAAGCCCCTGAATGTTAAACCTGGTGACTTTCTTCACAGAAAGCACCTTCGCATCAGGGTATTTGTTTTCAACTTTTGATCTCATCAAAAATTCAGATCTGGGTTTCTTTTGAAAGCTAATTTCTTCAATGAGGTTACCTGAGAAATCATAAACTACAGCTTTCTCAACTTCAGACATCAAAAAGGAAACCTGATAAGATTTTTCCCCCAGATACTCTTTGATACTCCAGGATGCTTCCGATGCATTCTTGTATGAACTGTAAAAATACCCTTGAATGCCCAAGGGCACATCATCTTCGTGAATGGCCTCTGACTGCTGAGCAGATACAACAGTTGTCAACAGCAGGCATAAGATTGCAAAAAAATAGATTTTAGTAGAATTCTTCATAGCCTTTTGATTCTTAGTTAAATTCTGATTTTGAGTAATTCCTCAAAATATTCAATTAAACAATGAATTTATGTGAGTGAATATAACTACTGAATACTACAAACACCAAATTTATCGACAAATCGGTCGGTTTAATCGTTAAATCAGTCACATAAGCTAATAAAATCACTTTAATGTCATGGCATTTAGGTATGCTTCTTCATAATATTTGATCAGGTATTTCCAATCAAACTGTACCGAAGAAGCCTCTACTCGGTTCCTATGAGTGATTCTCTCCCTCCTCGACAACTGCAGAAAGCGATACATCTGCATGTACAACTGATTGGCGGATTCATCGAAAGATTTTCCTTTGCGATTAATAATATAGGTTCCGGAGTGGTTCTTTTCACTGATGTTCTGCTTAACGAAATCACCAAAGCCTGCCAGATCGCTGGTAATCGTTGGTACTCCACTGGCAATACATTCCAGCGGTGTGTATCCCCACGGTTCATAGTAGCTTGGAAAAATACCCATGTGGCACCCTCTTACAAACTGACCGTAATCCATTCCAAACAGTGGATTGGTATAATTAATAAAATCCGGATGATAGACAATTTTTACCCGATCATCTTTATGGTTGATGAGGTTTGATCCTCTAAGGAAATTCAGCACCTCATCCTGATTGTCATCCACCAGATTGTGTGTAACAACTGAAGGTAGCTTATCAGATTTCCATGACTGAATAGTTCTTCTATATCTCAACTTCCAATAATCATCGATGTAGTTGTTAAGTTTCGGCAATTTAAAGTCAGTTGTTGAAGCTGCCTCAAAGAACAAAGCATCTCCAATTTGCTGTTTGATGGCATCTACTGTATGCCTTAATTCTTCCATCACAGCTCTGGACTGCAATGCCTCCGGATTAATGGAGTGATAAGGCCTTTTGGTGACAAAAAACATCACTATTGTCATATCGGAATTTTCTTCCTTCAGTTTGTGATTGAGTCTGGCCAATGCCTCAAGGGTCAGGTCGTACCCCTTATTTCTGTATTCATATCTGCCGGAGGTGAAAAAGTAAATCGTTTTATCCAGATCAAAAGTATAGCTCTGAAAGAAATGCCCTATCGTAAACTCGTGAATTTCCTTCTTATAATGCTGGTGCAGATTCTGAAATTCATGTAGCGCTTCGAACCTTTCTTTATTGATACCATTGGGCAAAATAAAATCCGGCTCACGTCCGATCAGGTATTTACACTCTTCTGCTGTCACCTCACTCACAGTTGTAAAAACATGGGAGCCATGAGCAGCAGCCCTTTCAATATTTACCTGTGGTTCGATATTAAAATGCTTCGCTTCCTTTTGCCAGTCGTGAAAAACCAGGTGATCATAAAACATGGGATCATTCATAGCAAGATATCTTCCCAAAAGTGTCGCGTGTGTGGTAAATACTGTTTTTACATTCACCTGTTCCTTCCGCAACCCCGGAATAGCAGTGCCTGCCATCCACTCGTGAAAGTGAGCAATAACCTCTCTTGACTCATACTTGCTTAACTCCGAAATAAAAATCCTAATCATCTCACCGAAAACCAGGACATCGTTCAAAAGTGCTTCATCATTGTCTGTTGAAATTCCGTGATTCTCCCACAGATAATATTTGATATTACCAAGTTCGTGTCTCAGGCTGTTCAAATCAAATAAGATGGCACGCGGCTTACCTGTAACAAGCCAATAGCCATAGTGAACGACCAATCCTCTCTCCCTCAACTGCCTCACAGCTTTACCAAAAGAATCCTCCTGATCCTGAATCGGTTCAAATTCTGCAACAACCTGCTTATGATCATAGGGACCTATCAAACAATAGTTATTTTCCCACTTTTCACTAACGGTAGGTGCTTTTGACCTGATAACGGTGTAAATCCCCCCTACCTGGTTCATAACTTCCCAGGCGATTTCCAGCAGCACTGTTTCCTTTATTTTTTTCTTGGTGAGTTTCTTAGATACGGATTGTCGCACTTGTCGTAAATTGGTTTAGAATGTGTTTATATATTGGATTCCCTTCAAGTTAACAGAATATTCAAGTGAATCAAAAATAACGAGCGACAAATCACCACATCCAGATTATACAGTTTAATGGAACCCTCAAAATCGTGACATCCAGTCAAAACAAAAAAAATCAACACTAAACGATAGTGTTAAACCGTTATATGGTTGTTACGATTTAGAATTATCAACGGTCAATAAATCAAAGCAACAGAATGTCGTATTTGATCATCAAAATTAGATGTTATTTGTTGTATTTATGACTAATTTTGGCACACTGGCTATTGGTGATATTTATTCAATTTTAAAAAAGAAATTTCTATGAACGATTCCTACATTTCCATTTTGGAAATCTGGCACCAATCTATGTATTATCTAATAGGTTTAGCCGGCTTATTAACTATCGTTATTTTCGTTGGTTATTACGTAGTGTTGCTGACAAAAAGTGACCTGAAAGCAAAATATGATTTTGTAAGCTTAAATGAAATTAAGTGGTTCAGATTGGGTCATTTTGCCATTGGCGCAGGAGTATTTTTCAGCTTAAACTATTTTAATCTCCTTATCAAAAAAGAAACTGTAGAGCTAGCTCCGGTATGGTTTTTTGTCAGGCTATTCACCAGTTTATGTATCACCACATTATACCTGTATACGGTTACTTTAATTCTTAAGTATTACTATCCTAAGCCACTGGATAAAAAACTCAAAAAATTGAGATATACTGCAAGGGTTAATCCTAACACTGGAAAAAAACTAAAATTACTTAGTGAAGAAGAAGAGGATGCTTATTTGGATGAAGGTATGCAGGCAGAGGAAGACGTATTTTCGGTAGATTATGATGTTTGGATCGATCCTGACTCTGATTATGTGAAAATTGAAAAATACAAAGGCCATTTGGCTGCTCTGGAATGTGACAGATGTGGATTCCAGACACTCAAGTTAAGTATGGAAGAAATCATAAAAGAGCCTTCAGATACTGCAGACGGTGAAATTAAAAAGGTGTATGAATGTTCCTATTGCGGAAGAATAAAAAGAGACGTAGTAAGACTGAGCAGACAGGCTAGCCCCGAACTTAACGCTTCTAATCCAAACTTACTGATTGATGATCCTTTGAAAAACGGAACAACTATTCCGGTTTCGGTAAATGTAGAAATCCTGAGTAATAAAGGAGACATCAAAAATTACCAGTTTCAGAATACGGAAGCTGCATCGAAATTTTTATCTGAATTTAATTTCAACTCACTGGATTCGATTGCCGAAGAAGTGTAGCATATTATTTTGATCTGTTGGCAAGCCAAACACCAGCCAGGATCAATATGATTCCAAAATACTGGACGGAGAAGATACTTTCTCCGTCCAGTACTCCCCAAATAATCGCAACTATTGGTATGATGTAAGTGACGGAGCTGGCAAACACCGGATCTGTAATCTTTACCATGTAATTAAAAATAATCAAGGCTATCGCTGTACCAACTACGCCCAGCGCGCTGATGTATATCAACCCCTCTATAGCTTGAGGGTTTGTCGAAATTCTACTAACGAAATCAGTACTGAATAAAACAGCAGCTGCAAATGGCCCCACCAGCAGCAGGCTTACACTAGTAATCGTGATTGCGTCAATATTTTTGAGGTAATATTTAATGGTATTTAAATTGATACCATACATGATAGTTGCCAACACCACAAGCAATGCGTATGCATTTACCGAGCCTATCCCTCCATTTGCCGAACCAAGAATAAGCGCTACAGAACCCGCAAAGCCTGTAACAATCCCTAAAAAGGTAGCTTTCGTAATTTGCTTATTGAAGAATAGTGCTCCCATTATGATGACAAAAAGTGGAGTAAGCGCATTCAGAACACCTGTTAAAGAACTCTGAATCTCTGTTTGTGCGATCGCAAAAAGAAAAGCCGGAACCAGACTTCCCACCATACCAATCAACAGCAGTAGTCTACCTGACTGCCAATTCAGTTTTTTCAGTTTAAAAAGTGCTATCGGCGACAGGAATAAGCTTGCAGACAAAATTCGAATAGCTCCAACCTGTAATGACGAAAGAGACTCAAGTCCCCATTTTATTAAAATAAAAGAACTACCCCAAATAACTGATAGAAGTACTAAGAAAAGGTAGGCCAGATACTGATTTCTTTTAGACATCTCTTTTAGACCTGTAGGCTCGCTCCCGCAAATACATCTCCTATTTCCTCTAGGATTTGAAATATTTCCTGTGGATCATCACTTTCTACCAAACGGGTACGATATGGTTTGAAATGCGGAATTCCTCTAAAATAATTGGTATAGTGTCTTCTCATTTCAAAAATCCCCTTCCGATCTCCTTTCCATTCAATAGAAAAGTCCAGATGCTTTCTTGTAATCGCGATCCTGTCTTCAAGAGTAGGAGGATCTATCAGCTCACCGTGGTTTAAATAGGCCTTTATTTCATTAAAAATCCATGGATAGCCAATTGCAGCTCTGCCTATCATAATACCATCAACACCGTATTTCTCCTTGTAGAGTTTGGCTTTTTGGGGAGAATCAATGTCGCCATTTCCAAATATTGGAATGTGAATATCCTGCTGATTTTTAACTTCAGCGATGTATTCCCAGTTTGCTTCACCTTTATACATTTGCTTTCTGGTACGTCCATGTATTGTGAGCCCCTGAATACCAACATCCTGCAGTCTTTTAGCTACTTCTACAATTTTGATAGTATCATCGTCCCAGCCAAGCCTGGTTTTTACTGTCACAGGTTTGTTGACTCTTTTGACGATTTCAGCTGTCATTTCCTGCATTTTTGGCAGGTCCAGCAAGATACCAGCACCAGCACCTTTACAAGCCACCTTTTTGACAGGACAACCATAATTAATGTCTACAATTTCCGGATCTGCAGCCTCCGCAATTGCTGCTGCCTCTCGCATAGATTCTATTTTATCACCAAAAATCTGAATCCCGATCGGTCTTTCATAGTCGTAAATATCCAGTTTCTGGACACTTTTTGCCGCATCACGAATCAGTCCTTCGGCCGATATAAATTCCGTGTACATGACATCAGCACCGTTCTCTTTACAGACTGCTCTGAAAGGCGGATCGCTAACATCCTCCATAGGTGCCAATAAAAGGGGAAATTCACCAATCTCTAAGTTTCCTATTCTGACCAAATCTTTATTGTATATTTTTACGGCAAATTTAACTCAAATATGAATAAATACCACCATAGATTGATTCCTGATAACAGGCCGCCACTTGTGACACTACTATTAATATTTGCCTGTGTGCTAGTCGGCTACTTTGTTTCGGCGTTTGTTAGTATGGTTGCAGCTTTTCCGTTTCTGGATTCATTTGGAGATTTTTTCACATTATTAAATGAACCGAAAGTAGGAAACTGGTGGGCTATTATGGTCATGCAAATGACTACAGCAATCGTACTGTTTATTGTTACACCGTATGTATTGATACGGTTTGTATTTCGATCTTCCAACAAATACATCGTTTCACTAAAGAGAGGACCGCTATTAAAATTGATAGGATTGACCATTCTGGCAACTTTTTCTTTGATGATTGTCAATACGGTCCTTATCGAGTGGAACAGTAACATGGTTCTTCCCGGATTCATGAGTGGAATTGAAGAGTGGATGCAAACCACTGAGAATAAATATGCAAAACTTACCGAGTTCCTTACCACGTTCACCACAGTTGACAAGTTTATATTCACCTTTTTTGTGATAGCCATTATTCCAGCTGTTGGCGAAGAATATCTATTCAGAGGCGTGATCCAGACCTATTTTGAAAAACACATCAAAAATCCACATGTGGCTATCATCCTGACTGGAGTACTCTTCAGCGCAATTCATTTTCAGTTTTATGGATTCTTACCAAGAGCCGCGCTGGGCATACTTTTCGGATATCTTTTTTACTACTCCGGCAATCTGATATATCCGATCATTGCACACTTAATCAACAATGGACTTACTATCATACTAGTCTATCTGTTTAACACAGAAGTGATTACTTACGATATTGAGCAGGCTGAAACGCCATCCTTATTAATTATATCGTTATTTTTGGCTGCTGGTCTGTTTTTTATCTTTATTTTCAGAAAGAGTATTAAAAACGATGTAAGCCATGAATAATTGGCAAAAAGTATTCTCTGATGAACTACTTTACAGAGCTGAAATAGTAAAAGCGGTTTTGGAGGATCATTATATCGGAGCGGTTATCTTAAATAAAAAGGACACAAGTTACCACTGGGGCACACACGAAGTGATGGTAGCTCCCGATGATATTCTGAAAGCAATTAAAATTATAAAAGAGGAAATAAACTTTGAGTAAAAGAGAGGAATTAATCAAAAGATTATTAGCAGGTGTTGCCGGAGCATTCGTCATCATTTTTGCAATTGCATTTAGTAAATGGAGCTATTTTGCTATTTTCTTCTCCATTACGATCATCACCCAATGGGAATTTTATGGTTTATTGCGTGCACAGAGTTTTTTACCGATCAGATTATTGGGCGTTGCAATTGGTTCACTTATTTTTATTTTGAGCTTTCTGATTGAAGACGACCTGATTAGCGATAGAATCTATTTTATTCTCTTTCCGCTGTCTTCATTTATATTTTTCATTAAACTATATAAGAAAAACGACACCAACCCTTTCACCAATATCGCCTTCTTCTTTCTCGGCATTATTTACGTCAGTGTTCCTTTGTCGTTACTAAATGTCACTGCCTTTATTACTGGCGCTTACAATTACCAATTACCATTAGGTATTTTACTGATTCTTTGGGCCAGTGATACTGGTGCATACTTTGCAGGTGTCAACTTTGGCAAAACCAAACTATTTGAGCGCGTTTCACCCAAAAAATCGTGGGAAGGCAGCCTTGGAGGAACAGCACTTGCCATGGCGATGGCTTATGGCTTATCTCACTATTTTGAAGTCGTAGGCCTGATTTCCTGGATAATCATAACAGTAATCATCGTTATCGCCGGAACCTATGGAGATTTAGTCGAGTCTATGTTTAAAAGAAGCATTCTGATAAAAGACTCAGGCACTACGATTCCTGGCCATGGTGGTTTTCTCGACAGGTTTGATGGTCTGCTGCTGGCAGTGCCGTTTATAATCGTTTACCTTGAACTGATGTAATAGCCTCTCAGGTAAAATGAAAACGATTTTACCTTTGAAATAATATTGCTTTCTTTAGATTTGTGTTCATAAACAACATTAACATTTAGAGAAAAATATATGGGTTACATTGAACCGGCTCCAATTAAGGACAAGGAAAATCCTTTCGAGTCAATGATGTCCAGGTTCCATATCGCTGCTCAGCATCTGGGACTTGATGACGAAATCTACAATGTGCTGAAATCTCCTGAAAAACAAGTTCTTGTATCACTTCCTGTAACAATGGATGATGGATCTATCAAAGTTTTTGAGGGTTTCAGAGTAATTCATTCAAATATTCTTGGACCATCTAAAGGTGGAATAAGGTATGACATGGACGTCCATCTGGATGAGGTAAAAGCTTTGGCTGCATGGATGACCTGGAAATGTGCCGTTGTGGACATTCCATACGGTGGTGCAAAAGGGGGGATCCAATGTAATCCTCGGGAGATGTCCCGCGGAGAAGTGGAAAGACTTACACGAGCCTATACTTCTGCTATGGATGAAGTTTTTGGACCAGATAGAGATATTCCAGCTCCTGACATGGGAACGGGCCCTGAAGAGATGGCCTGGCTAATGGACCAATATTCACGGGCACGAGGTACCACTATCAATGCTGTGGTGACCGGAAAACCATTAGTACTTGGAGGATCTCTGGGTAGAAAAGAAGCAACCGGAAGGGGTGTAATGATTACTGCACTGTCTGCGATGGAAAAACTAAAAATCAATCCATTCAAAGCTACCTGTGCAATTCAGGGATTTGGTAACGTAGGTTCATGGGCAGCATATCTACTTGAAGAAAGAGGCGTGAAAATATGCGGAATCAGTGACCTATCTGGCGCTTATCACAACCCGAATGGCATTGATATCCAAAAAGCAATTGACTACAGAAACGAAAATAATGGAAGTCTGGAAGGGTTTGATGGAGCAGAGAAAATCGATCCGGAGGATTTACTTTTATTAGATGTCGATGTATTAGTACCAGCTGCTGTGGAAGATGTAATTACCACAAGAAATGCAGACCAAATCAAGGCGAAGTTGATCGTGGAAGGTGCAAATGGCCCTACTTCAGCTAAAGCAGACTCTATCATCAATGATAAAGGTATTATGGCTGTGCCGGATATTCTAGCCAATGCTGGTGGAGTGACGGTATCCTATTTTGAGTGGGTGCAAAACAGACTTGGCTACAAATGGACAGCAGAAAGGGTCAACAGGAGATCGGACAGAATCCTGAAAACTGCATTCGATAAAGTGTATAAAACATCTAAAAAGTATGGGGTTTCTTTAAGAATAGCTGCTTATATTGTGGCCATCAATAAAGTTGCCAGAACATATAAATACAGAGGAGGTTTCTAATATCAGGTACTCATAGTAATTCAAAATCTCATGACATTACATAAAGAAGGAAAAGCATCGTTACTATTGACAGGTTTGTTTTGTATAATCGTCGGTTTGATTACCTGGTTTTACATATCACAACCATATTCTTACATTTTATATGCAGGATTAGCGGTTCTTTTTCTTCTTATTTTACAATTTTTCAGAAATCCATCGATCATAATTTCAAAAGACCCATCAAAGGTTTATGCACCTGCCGACGGAAAAGTAGTGGTAATCGAAGAAACCACAGAAAATGAATTTCTTAATGAAGAAAGAATTCAGGTTTCCATTTTTATGTCGCCAGTAAATGTGCATGTCAACAGAAACCCAATTGGTGGAGTGATCAGTTATTTTAAATATCACCCTGGCAAATACCTGGTGGCCTGGCACCCAAAATCCAGTACTGAAAATGAAAGAACCACAATTGTCTATAAAAATGAAAATGGCTCACAGATTTTAATTAGGCAAATTGCAGGAGCACTCGCCAGAAGAATTAAGTGGTATGTTCAGGAAGGAGATGCTGTAGAGCAGGGCAATGAGTTCGGATTTATCAAATTCGGTTCCAGAGTAGACTTATTTTTACCTAAATCTGCGAAAATTATGGTAGATATCGACCAGAAGACAAAAGGTGGCAGAACAGTAATCGCCGAGTTATAAACAAAAAATATTCAATACCTTTGTGTAAGGGAACCAACCAACTAATATGTTACTCTATTAATCAATCAAATAATTATCAATTTTCAATTATGAAAAAACTAGCATTACTAATATCTGCGATTGCGCTTCTGGCATTCATCACTTCCTGTGGTGACGATGAACCAACCGGTCCTACTCCAACTGTCGAGTTTGAATTAGACAAGCCTTTTGCAGAGGTAGACGATGAAGTTACTTTTACTAACAATACCATAGACGGCGCATCATTTTCATGGGATTTTGGAGATGGAGGGAGCTCAACACTGGAAAATCCAACGCATGAATATGACGAGACAGGCGAATATACAGTGACTCTTACCGCAACAGGTTCAGGAGGAATCTCAAGTACATCTACGGAAACAATAGTAGTTGGCAACAGAGTATTGGCAGGATTCGATCTAATAGCTGTAGGTCAACAGGACACCAATGGGAATGACTGGGATGATGATGGTACCACAGCAGATGTAGTAGTATTCTTTGGAAAAACATCCGAAACTACCATCTCTACAGTAGAGATGGAAGAAGATGTACCTGAGGCAGACTACCCATATGGTATAAACATAGCAGGACAAAGCCTTACTTTCACAGACGAGGACTGGGTTATTGGTTATATCGACAATGATGAGCCATTTGATATGTTGACTGATGAAGATTCTGAGGTGATGTTCATTGCAAATGTCAACCCAACAGAGTTAGGAACAGTTGACAATACTACTGGCGATGGTGCTTTCTTATTGAGAGACGAGGATGGTGTTTTCCAGCTCAACATCAGATTCAGGATTCAGTAGTAGATAGAAAATACTTTACAAAAAGCCTCAGGAATATTTTTCTGGGGCTTTTTTATTGCCGGAAACAAACAGGCTTTAGTTTAAAACACTTTTTCAGTCACTTCAGCAAGCTAATTAAACAACTGAGTAGAAATCGGGTGAACTACCCTTATTTTGCGTCGTTTACTTGATCATTGTCAATTGTAATAGATAGATTCGCAATATCAAAAACTCAGTTATGAATAAAATAGTTCTCGTCAATGAAAGGGATGAAAACATTGGCGAATGTGAAAAGCTGGAAGCCCATCAGAAAGGTCTTCTTCACCGGGCTTTTTCAATATTTATCTGCAACACTCAGGGTGAATTTCTACTTCAAAAAAGGGCTACTCATAAATATCACTCACCTCGCTTGTGGTCCAATACTTGCTGCAGCCATGATGTGGTGGGTATTGACTTTCAGCAATACATCCCAAACAGACTTTTTCATGAAATGGGCTTGAAAACCCCGGTCGAGAGAATATTCACCAAAATTTACAATCTCGACTGTGGCAATGGCCTGATTGAAAACGAATTAAATTACGTTTTTTATGGCGTTTCAGATGAAAAGCCGTCTCCAAACCCTGATGAAGTATCGGAATACCGGTACATCGATCGACACACACTCAATCAAGAACTTCAGAATCACCCGGACCAATTCACTGAATGGTTTAAAGTTTTGTATCCCCTCGTTTTGGAGAACATACAATAAGGGTTTAGCAATAAAAACATTCTCAACTAAGTGTGCAAAATAAGCATGCTATAAAGGATAAAATATCTATCTTCGCCAAAAAAAACTGATATGACAACAGATCAGCTGAAAGACTTGAAAGCCAGAGTAGCGGCTTTGGGGAGGTATCTTTGACTATGATGTCAAGAAACGAGAAGTAGAAGAAGAAGAATCCATCACAGCCCAGGCAGATTTCTGGAATGATCCCAAGGAGGCCGAGAAAATGCTTAAAGCGATTAAAGCCAAAAAATCGTGGGTTACTGCATTCGAAGAAGTTAATACTGCCCTGGGAGACGTAGAAACTTTACAAGAATTCCTTGAAATGGAAGAAGCAACTCAACAAGAAGTTGATGACTCCTTCAATCAGGCGGTAAAAGTGACAGAAGCACTTGAATTTAAGAAAATGCTCAGTGCCGAAGAAGACCAACTCAGTGCGACAATGGAAATCAATCCTGGCGCTGGTGGTACTGAAAGTAACGACTGGGCAGACATTCTGATGAGAATGTACCTGATGTGGGGTGAAAAACAAGGGTTCAAAGTAAAAGAAATTGATTATCAGCCTGGTGATGTAGCAGGGTTGAAATCCGCTACGCTCGAGTTTGAAGGACAGTTCGCTTATGGCTTCCTAAAATCAGAAATAGGAGTTCACAGACTGGTAAGAATATCTCCATTCGATTCCGGAGGCAGACGACATACTTCTTTCGCTTCAATCTATGTATATCCTGTAGTTGATGATGACATTGAAATAGAGGTCAATCCAGCAGACATTGAATTTCAAACCTCCAGATCAGGTGGTGCCGGAGGGCAGAATGTGAACAAGGTTGAAACAAAAGTTCAATTAACTCATAAACCTACTGGTATTGTGATTATATGCCAGGTAGAAAGATCTCAGCTTGCCAACAAGGAAAGAGCGATGAAGATGCTGAAGTCACGATTATACCAACTGGAAGTAGAGAAAAGAAATAATGAACGTGATAAGGCAGAGGCTAGCAAAAAAGCCATAGATTTTGGTTCTCAGATCAGAAATTATGTTCTCCATCCTTATAAACTGATAAAGGATAATCGAACAGGTGTAGAGCGAACAGATGTTCAGAATGTCTTAGATGGTGATCTGGAAGACTATATCAAAGCATACCTGCTTCACGGCGAAGGCAATGACGAAAACAGTTAATAGTTAATTGTGAGCAAATACAGCAAAAACTTCTGGCTTTTGTGTCTGAGTGGCTTATTATTCTTCGCCAGCTTTAGCATCATGATACCTGATTTACCTGCCCATCTTTCTGAAATGGGTGGGGAAGATCACATAGGCCTGATCATCTTTCTCTTTACCGTAAGTGCATTAGTGTCAAGACCTTTCTCAGGTAAGCTGGCGGATGAATGGGGAAGACTACCTGTCATGATTTTTGGTGCACTTGTCAGTACGTTGGCAGCTCTTATGTATCCTTTTGCAGCTACTATTTGGTTTTTTCTGGCTGTCAGGGTATTTCACGGCTTTTGCACGGGATTCAAACCGACAGGTACAGCTGCCTATGTTGCTGACATAGTTCCCTCAGACAGAAGAGGTGCTGCAATGGGCATTGTAGGATTTGCCAGTAATTTTGGAACGGCTCTGGCGATGGCCGTCGGTCCACTCATCACACAGAAATTTGGCATTAATATGATGTTTGCCACCAGTGGAATTCTTGGTATTCTCTCAGTTTTAGTGCTAGTGGGAATGAAAGAAACGCTGGTTGATAAAAAGAAGTTTTCTATACAAAGGCTGGCTGTTAAAAAAGATGAATTCTTCGAGCCTAAAGTACTGGTTCCTTCAGTGATGCTTTTGATGACGGTTTTTACGTTCGGAACAGTACTGACGCTGGGTTCAAATATTAGTGATCAACTGGATTTACCATCAAGGGGGATATATATTTTTTCATATGTAGTAGCGTCTCTATTGGTGAGGATCACAGCAGGAAAACTGAGCGATATATACGGAAGAGTAGCCGTTTTAAGAGTTGCCGTGCCTGTAATCACCATTGCAGCTATACTAATGGGCACATCAGCTACTCAGACTCAATTCATTGTTTCCAGTGTATTTTTAGGACTGGGAATTGGCATGAGTTCACCGGCTATTTATGCCTGGACGATTGATTTAAGTGATGACAGGTTTAGAGGCAGAGGAATTGCTACTATGTACATTTTCCTGGAAGCAGGAATAGGAATGGGTGCTCTCTTATCAGGATATTTATACAGCCAGAATAATAACAATACGTTTATTCCATTTTTATTATCAGCAGTCTTAAGCTCTGTTGCATTTTTTTATCTTATATTTTCCAATAAAAGGAGACTTGAAAGTAAAATCAGTTAAGTATTTCTATTTTGGGGTTCTCATCGCAGATATAGTCATTCGGTTGATGGACGCTTCTGAACTTGACAAATTTGTCAAACCGCTTATGATGCCAGTATTGCTATATTATCTGATCCAAAAAACATCGGGTAGGATTTACAAGCAGCACTTACTACTGGCAGCTGCGATCATCCTGGCATGGATTGGAGACATTCTTTTATTAAATCAACAGCAGGTATTTCTGCCAGGAGGTATTTTGGCCTTTTTAATCACTCAAAGCATCTATTTATACATTTTTAAAGCTAATACGATCGGTTCCTTTAGGAGTCTACTATCCAACAACATACTAGTAAGCCTCATTCTATCGATTTGCTACATTGCTTTTCTTTGTGTGTCGGTTTTGTTGATTGAAGGGAACATTAAGTATGCAGTTATCTTTTACGGAGCAGTAGTTACGACTGCTACGTGGTACTCGTTTGTTCAAAATAAATTACCTGATACTCAATATCTAAAAATTGGAATGAGCTTGTTTTTGATGAGCGATGCACTTTTAGCATCGAAAATATTCTTTTTTACCGTCCCACTTGCACCCATGTTAATCATAGGAACCTATGGACTCGCCCAATTTTTTATTACAGAGGGAATTGTTAAATATATGGATAAACCATCTTACTGATGGGAGAAGATTACTTTACCGATTGCCACGTCCACTTTAAATGTCAGCAGGTTTTCGGCATCAGGCCTGTAGCTCATGTTTACATAAGTGTTCTTTTCGACCTCTTCAAAACCTTTGGCGATCTTAATTCCACACATAGGAGAATCTTTGATATGAATGATCACAGGGGTATCATCATCTGGTAATACAACATCTAAAGTTCCTGCACCAACCGAAGCATTCACATCGCATTTTTTATTTTCCCCTTCTTTAAAGGATAAAATAGCTTTTCCAAAGCCAATCTCTGCAATGATATTGGAAGCATTCATATAATTGATCTTTTTAGCTTCCAATGATCCCAAATCAACTTTCACGAAAAAAGTATCCATTGGGATCGTGTTTTCGTGTTCCATGGCATAATCCACTTTCACATTGGCATTTCCAGTATTGATTTTCACTTTCTTTACAGCAGAACCGGAAAAGTCGAGATAAGCTTCACCTATTCCATATTGCAGGTTCAGGTCGTAAATTTTCTTATCCGACAGATAGACTTTCCACGAATCCTTTTCAACCTTCTTACTACTTTTGGGAACTGAGAAAAATGAGTCAAAAGATAATCCCTGATCAAAAGATGAAGATTGATATTCTTCAAGCTTTAAATCCACAAAACAAGTTCTGTCTTTGATTTGAGTATGATAACTTGGATTTATTCTATCCAGATCAGGATTACCGTAAATATTGAGTGGAGAACTGTGAGATGTGTTTTTGAAATAACAAGCTCCTGTGGAAGCCTCTAACGACAATTTTACGGTATCGTAGGTAACCGCATCTTTTAATGAATAAAACTTTTTTAGTTGTCCGTTAGCATGGGTCAGCGTAAATAATCCGATCCCCGTCATCAAAATCCACCTCAACATAAATGCTTGAACGAAGATCGGATACGCAATGTTTCGTTTTCCTGTTAAAAAAACTCTTTCATTTTATCGAAAAATCCCTTTTCCGATTTAGAAGGATCCGGAGTAAAGTTTGGAGAATTTCGTAGTTTCTCTAAAGTGCTCTTTTCCTCCTTGGTAAGGGTCTTTGGTGTCCATACATTGATGTGAATCAACTGGTCTCCTTTACCATATCCATTCACTTCTTTAATTCCCTTTCCTCTCAGCCTGAGAATCTTTCCGCTTTGTGTACCAGGCTCTATTTTAATCTTCACCTTACCGCCAATTGTAGGAACCTCTACAGATGTTCCTAACACAGCATCTATAAAGCTGAGGTAAAGCTCATGCACGATATTGTTTCCGTCTCGTTTTAAAACTTCTCCTTCAATTTCTTCAATGACGATCAACAAATCTCCAGCTATGCCGCCTCCTGGCGCCTCATTCCCTTTTCCTGACATTGAAAGCTGCATACCTTCAGTTACGCCTGCGGGAATTTTGATAGAAATCACCTCTTCCTGCTGCTTCAGGCCGGTGCTATCAACACCACTAGGTCTCTTATCAATAATCTGACCGGAACCATTACACGTCGAACAGGTTGAAGAAGAAACCATCTGCCCAAGCATGGTATTCACTACTTTACGCACCTGACCTGTGCCGTTACAGGTAGTACATGTTTTGAAGGTAACGCCTTCGGCAGTAATCAGCCTGTTTACCTTTATCTTCTTTTCTACTCCTTCAGCTACCTCTTCCAGAGTCAATTTGAGCTTAATTCTGAGGTTGGTTCCTTTTCGAACTCTTGTTCCTCCGCGCGATCCGCCTCCAAAGAAACTATCAAAAGGACTACCTCCTCCACCAAAAATATCACCGAACTGCGAGAAGATGTCTTCCATGTTCATTCCCTGACCGCTAAATCCACGGCCTCCCATACCCTGATGTCCAAACCTGTCGTATTGCTGTCTCTTTTCCTGGCTGGAAAGCACTTCATAAGCTTCTGCAGCTTCCTTAAATTTCTCTTCAGCTTCCGGATTATCGGGGTTTTTATCGGGGTGAAATTTGATAGCTATTTTTCTGTAAGCTTTCTTAATTTCATCCTGACTTGCAGACTTTTCAACTCCTAATATTTCGTAATAATCTCTTTTAGACATAATCTTATGCTCCTGTTACTACTTTAGTAAACCTAATTACTTTCTCTCCAAGCAGATATCCCTTTTCGATAACATCTACTACTTTACCTTTCAATGCTTCATCCGGAGCAGGAATTTGTGTGATAGCTTCCTGAAATTCAGGATCAAAATCACTGCCCTGCTTAACGTCTATTACCGTCACACCTTTCTTTTCCAATGCTTTCACCAACTTATCGTAGATCAAGTCTACTCCCTCTTTCATGGTCTTTATTTCCACCTCCTCATTGTAAGACTTATCAGCTCTCTCGAAATCGTCCACTACAGGTAATAAATCCGAAATAAGCCCTTCGTTGGCAGTTTTCACCATCTCCAGCTTTTCCTTTGCTGTTCGTCTTCTAAAATTCTCAAACTCAGAATAGAGTCTGATATATTTATCTTTTTGTTCTGCTAATTCAGCCTTCAGTTTATCCAATTCAGAAACTTCCTCTTCAGCTGTTGCTTCCTCTTTCACCTCTTCCTGAAGTTCTTCTTGATTGTTTTCAAGGTCTTCTGCCTTTTTTTCCATTTCTTCGGCGTTATGCTCTTTTCCCATTGAAATATAAACTTAAAAATTCCGATTGAACATTAGTCAATTATATTGCCAAAGGTTGATATCATGACAATATGACACAAAATTTAGTTTTAAAATTGATGTATGACAGAGTTTATAGCAGAGCGTCAGATTTTTATCAATCATTGAGTACTTTCCATAGTACATCTTTCAACTCGGTAATTCCTTGATTTGTGACACTGGAAATGAACAATGTATTCACATTTTCAGGCAATTCTTCTTTCATCTCTTCAATGAGTTCATCATCCAGCATATCAGACTTACTGATCGCCAAAATCTTCTCTTTATCCAATAATTCCGGATTGTATTTTGCCAATTCATTGAGAAGCACCTTATACTCCTCTTTCATATTTTCAGCATCCGCAGGGATCATAAAAAGCAGAACAGGGTTCCGTTCAATATGCCTCAAAAACCTGATTCCCAACCCTTTCCCCTCGGAAGCACCTTCAATGATACCGGGAATATCTGCCATGATAAATGACTTGTAATCCCTGTATGAAACTACACCCAAATTTGGTACGAGCGTCGTAAATGGATAATCAGCTATCTCAGGTTTAGCCGCTGAAACTACTGAAAGTAAAGTAGATTTACCAGCGTTGGGAAACCCAACTAATCCAACATCAGCCAATACTTTCAATTCGAGAATAATCCACTCTTCTATCCCGCTTTCACCGGGTTGTGAATAATGTGGTGATTGATTGGTAGCGGACTTAAAATTACTGTTTCCCAGTCCCCCTCGTCCTCCGGGTGTGAGAATCACTTCCTGATCATGTTCTAGGATTTCTACCAGCTTCTTCCCTGATTCGGCATTTCGGGCGATTGTCCCTAGCGGTACCTCCAGTATTACATCTTGTCCATCGGCACCAGTTCTGTTTCCACCTTCACCACCTTTACCGGGTTGAGCGATTGCATGCTTTTTGTACTTCAGGTGTAAGAGCGTCCAAAGCTGGCTATTCCCTTTCAGAATAATGTGACCTCCGCGTCCGCCATTCCCCCCGTCGGGCCCGCCTTTCGGAACGTGCTTCTCCCTTCTAAAATGCGTAGAACCTGCCCCGCCTGCCCCTGATCTGGAACAGAATTTCACATAATCAATAAAGTTTGAATCGGCCATCAGATACTATCACATAAGATTTAAAAATAGGAAGACTGCAATTCAGCAGACGTTTGATCGGTAGCAAAAGCTAGCAGGATTTCAATAAGCACTTACAACAAATCAAAGAGAAACGTTGAAAACCCTGAATTTAACCTTTCAACACACCTTTTCTTTTCGGGCTCAATACCGACAGACTCAATTAATATGCGGAGATTATCTTCGTGATTTGGTCAAATATATCGGTTATAGAACCAACTCCCTCTACACGAGTGTATTTATCGGCTTCTTTGTAATAATCTGCCACAGGTCTGGTCTCTTCGTTATAGACTTTAATCCTGTTGTCAATTTTTGCTTCATCCTGGTCATCAACTCTACCGGATACTTTAGCTCTTTCTTTAATTCTTTTCTTCAGTTCTTCTTCAGGAACGTCAAGTGCAACCATTCCGGAGATGGACAAATCGTATTTTCCAAGCATGCTATCCAGCGCTTCCGCCTGATTAACCGTCCGTGGGAACCCGTCAAAAATGAATCCATTATCAGACAGGTGTTCCTTTATCTTATCCTCTACCATGCCGATTACTACTTCATCAGGCACAAGATTTCCTGCATCCATATATGATCTGGCCAGTGTGCCCAGCTCAGTTCCTTCGCTCAGATGTTTTCTAAAAAGATCTCCGGTAGAAATGTGAACTAAATCATACTCTTTGATAATATTCTCACTTTGGGTTCCTTTACCTGCACCCGGAGGTCCGAAAAGCACTATGTTAAGCATAATATAAATCTACTTTAAAAAACGAAGCTCAAATATAAGACAATTTTACTGGCTATTCTGATAAAACATAAATGTCTCTCAGATTTCTCCCCCTGCCATCATAATCCAGCCCAAAGCCCAGCACAAATTTCTCCGGAATCTCAAATCCAACGTATTTAACAGGGAATTTATCCTTAAATACATCAGGCTTCAATAAAAGGGAAATCACCTCTACACTTGCTGGCCGGAACTGTTCAATATCAGTTTTTATTTTCTGAATAGTTCTACCCGTATCGACTATATCTTCTATCAATAAAACATCTCTACCAGCGACTCTCTCATCAAAAGGCATTGCAACCTGAAACTCGCCGCTGCTAGTGGTACCTTCGTAGGATTTATACTTTACAAAAGCAATTTCTACCTCTTTTTGTAACTGAAGTGTTAGCTCAGTTAGAAAATACATTGAACCATTGAGTACTCCTATCACCAACGGGTCTTTGTCCTTATAGTCATTGGAAATCTCATTAGCTAACTCCTGAATTCTTGTCAAAAGTTTCTCAGCTGAGAGATAAACAACAAACGTTTTGTCTTTAATTTTTATCATCAGAGTTCTCTCATCAATATTTGATATAGTTGAATCATCGCGGTAATATCTGCCTTATGCACTTTTTCAGTTGGAGAATGTACATTATCCTCAGGAGCACCTACGAAGCACCAATCCACCGGATATGGGCTTTGCTGCACTTCACGACCATCGGAAGAACCTCCACCCTCAACTTCTAACTGGAAGGGCACGTTGTGCTTTTTAGCAATAGCAATGATTTGATCAACAAATTCTTTTCTTGGTACGTTGCGATCTCGTAGCGAAATAGCAACACCTTCACCATGCCTGACCCCTTCAGTAACCCAGGTTATATCTGAAATCAATGCCTTTTTGATATGGTATTTTTCAAAACAATATTTCAACAAAAACGGCACTGTACCTCCGCCATGTTCCTCCCAGCAGCTAAAGGCTATTACACCATTTTTCAGGTTTTCCGCTACCTTTAGTGCATTGTAAACCCCGAGCCTGTTATCCAGGTAACAAGACTGCACATAATCTTCGGTTTCAATAAAATCACAGGCAAAAGTTAGAGATGTGCCACGATCGATCCCTCGCCCAAAATCATAAAACAGATGACCATCATCAGAAACTTTCAACTTACAGGCAACAGGACCTAAAGAATCTTCGCCTACCAGATCAAATCCTTCTTCAGCAACAGGACCTCCTATGGGTACCAGTTGGTTTTCATATCTGACGGTAAATCCAATACTATCGATATGGGCAAAAATCACGGTTCTTGGATTCCCAAATTTTACAAGCAGACAATCCTGAAATTCATCGCCATAGATTAGCTCTAGCTCGGAGGAGAACGAATCCTTATTTTCGTTAAAATAATCAATCAGAAAATCCCTGAGTGGTTTTTCTTCACCAGAAGGGGCATGGATACTGCATAATTCTTTTAGAAGCTCCATTTTTTCATATCGTTTAATTGATGAATAAATTCTAACTTTAAACCAAATTCCGTTGCTGTACATTGAGTGCACAACCTGCTCCAGGTGATCATTATCGTCATTTTTTTAGCAGGTGGTCAGTCATGCTCAATCAAAGTTTTTGACTGTTTACTGCAACACCTAAATAAAATTGAACCGCAATATAAGCATTGATTTAATGGAACTGAACATCCTAGATGAAACAAATAGTATAGCCAACCATTTCATTTCCGAAATGAGGAACATCGATATCCAAAGCGACCGATTGAGGTTTCGTGAAAACATGAAAAGGCTGGGTAACATCATGGCTTATGAGTTTTCAAAGACGCTAAATTATGATGCACAAGTTATCAAAACCCCTTTAGGTTCCTCAACAATCCAAATACCGGTAAATAAACTGTATCTAATGACTGTCCTAAGGGCAGGACTGCCATTTTACAATGGTTTTTTAGAAATATTTGACCAAATTGATAGTGGGTTCATTGGTGCATACAGAGCAGAGGAAAGCAGTTCATCCAATGCAGGTTCACCTGAAATTAATCTTGATTACATCGCCTCTGATTCACTTAATGACAAAGAAGTTCTATTGGTAGATCCCATGCTGGCAACTGGAAACTCACTTGTAGCAGCATATAAAAGTATCTTACAAACAGCTGGAAAGCCTGCTAAAATTCATTTTTTCTCCATCATCGGTACTGAAGTTGGTATTGATCAATTGAAAAATAACATCGACATCCCAATGAGTATCTGGGTAGGTTCTGTTGACGAAAAGCTCAATGACAAGGCCTACATCATACCGGGGCTTGGCGATGCTGGTGATCTAAGCTTCGGAACTAAAATATAAAGAGACTTATTCAGTCAATATCTACCAAAAGATCTCTGAATAATTGTATTATTGCAGTCACCTTGAGAGTTTTGCAGTGTTCTTTTAAAGCTATATGATCTCAATAGAGGAGTTTTTAAAATATCTCACAATAATCGCACTGAGTACTTTCAAGTTTGTAGGCGGTCCATTGGCAGGAGTTGGTTTTGGTTACAGTATTGTCGCAACGGCACTGTGTACTTTCATTGGCATGATGACAACAGTTATCTTATTCACCAGTTTCAACAAACAAATCAACGGTCTTTCGAAACGGTTTCTGTCCGGAAAAAACAAAAAGGTTTTCACTAAAAAAAACAGGCGATTTGTAAAAGTCTGGAATCAATATGGCCTAAAAGGGGTGGCATTTCTTACTCCTTTGTTGTTAACACCAATCGGTGGAACTATTCTGGCAAATTCATTCTCCAGCAACAAAAGACTGATCATTCAGTATATGGCTATTAGTGGTTTTTTCTGGTCTTTCATTATAACGACGATCCTGTTTTACTTTGGAAATCTGATCAAATCATTCCTCCCCATCTAATATTTCAATATCCTGAATCAAAACTTTATTAGCAATACGCTGACCTGTAGGAGTTGCTGCCAATCCTCCTAAAGCTGTTTCTTTGTATTTTGTATCCATACTCTGTCCTATTTCCCCCATAGCTTCGACACACTCGTCGACAGGAATTACCCCACTAACATTGGCGAGAGCAATCTGAGCTGAAGAGTTGGCAATTGCTGCTGCACTTGCATTTCTAACAACACAGGGAATCTCTACTAATCCGGCAACAGGATCGCAAATGAGGCCCAGCATGCATTGAATTGTAATGGCCACAGCATTAAAAACCTGATCAATGTCACCACCTAAGCTGAAAACCATCGCGCCGGCGGCCATTGCTGCTGCAGATCCAGTCTCTGCCTGACAGCCACCAACAGCACCAGCCAGTGAAGCCCTTTTCTCCAAAATCAACGCTATGCCCGCTCCTATCAAAAGGCCCTTATAGATTGTATTATCCGGCAAATCATGAATTTCCTGTAAAGTGTACAAGGTTCCCGGTAATATTCCGGAAGCACCTGCAGTTGGTGCAGCTACAACCCTGCCCATGCAGGAGTTCACTTCTTTTGCTGCGAGAGCCCTAGCTATCAGCTTTTGGAATTCAGGCGAAAGCACCGCTTTTTCATGCTGATATACCTTTTTGGCACCATCATTAATCATTCCGGATACTGACTTCATCTCTTCTGTTAATCCGGTATTTACAGCATCTTTCATCACATCCCAGGCAATCTGAAGGTTATGCCAGATCGATTCTTCAGTTTTGCCCTTTTGGGAAATCTCATAAGTTAGGACAGGCTGCCACAACTCTAATTGCCTGTCATTGCAATATGCTTTCCATTCGTGGAAACTTTCAAATAGTAAGGCCATCTGTAAATCATTTTTGGGTATGTAAAGTTATCGATTATTTTCCCAACTTCTACGGATTGATAAAATCCTTATTTTATCTTTGCCACATGCAAAACATGCCTTTAAAAAATGACTTGTTGCTAAGAGCAGCCCAAGGAGAAACAACCGAAAGAACTCCTGTATGGTTGATGCGACAAGCAGGAAGAATATTACCCGAATACAGAAAAGTCAGAAATAGTCTGAGTGGATTCAAAGAGCTGGTCACTACACCTGAACTCGCTGCGGAGGTTACTATTCAGCCAGTGGACATTCTGGGTGTAGATGCTGCTATTATTTTCTCTGATATTCTTGTAATTCCGGAGGCAATGGGACTGGATTATGAAATGATTGAAAAAACAGGCCCTGTTTTCCCTGAAACGATCTCTACTGAAACAGATGTGGACAATTTAAAAATGTCTGACCCTACAGAGAGTCTTTCTTATGTTACCAAAGCAATCAAGATTACTAAAAGAGAATTGAATGGGCGCGTTCCTTTGATAGGATTTGCAGGCGCACCATGGACTATATTTTGTTACATGGTAGAGGGAAAAGGTAGCAAGACTTTTTCCAAAGCCAGAAAGATGCTTTACAACAACCCTGCGCTTGCTGACAGGTTGTTGGAAATGATTACTCAGACAACAATCACCTACCTAAAAGCGCAAATTACAGCAGGAGCAAATATCGTTCAGGTATTTGACAGCTGGGCAGGAATTTTAGGACCACAACAATATGAAAACTATTCTTTAAAATACATTCGAAAAATTTGTGATGCGATCGATGAAGTTCCGATTACCGTATTTGCTAAAGGAGCTTATTTTGCCAGACATCAAATGTCTTCGCTTAATTGTAATACCATCGGTTTGGATTGGAATATGGACATCAAGGAATCCAGAGCAATGATCGGACCCGATAAAACACTACAAGGCAATCTGGACCCGTGTGCGCTGTATGGAACCAAAGAAGAAATAAAGAAGGCTACTGAAACGATGCTGAGTCAGTTTGGAAAAGGAAGGCATATTGCCAATCTTGGACATGGCGTTTACCCTGATACCAATCCTGACAATGTAAAATACTTCATCGATACAGTCAAGAATTTCAGTTACTAGTTAGTCGTCGATCAACATTTCCTTCATTTTATCTCGTAGTACCATAGGGTTGAATGGCTTTGTGACATAAGCATTCATCCCTACATCGTTTATCTTTTCGATGACCTCCGTAACCGCAGCTGCTGTTAAGGCAATGATTGGAATTTGGATTCCTTGCTGCCTGATGGCAATAGTGGCCTGATATCCGTCCATAACAGGCATTTGCAAATCCATCAGGATGATGTCGTAGGAATTGGTCTTGATTTTTTCTACCGCTATAGCACCATTTTCTGCTGAATCTACAATCAGTCCCCATTTTTCCAGGAACTTTTGAGCTACCATAATATTGACTACTGTATCTTCAACAATAAGTACCTTTTGACCTTCCAGGCTGATATTTTTCTGCGTGGCATGCTCTACTGGCTTCTCCTGATCAATCTCTGCTACCTCAAAAAATTGTGTGAAGTAAAATCTCGAACCGACACCTACAGTACTTTTTAAAAACAGCTTAGACCCCATCAGGCCCAATAATTTATCGGTGATTGACAATCCTAGTCCTGAACCTCCAAATTCCCTGGTTGTTGCGCTTGATGCCTGGGTAAAGCTTTCAAAAATCAAATTTTGCTTTTCCTCGGCAATCCCAACTCCAGTATCCTGAACGGAGAATTTTATAGCCACTTTTTCATTGGACCTGGCAACAAAACTAAGGCTTACTTCTACATATCCTTTCTTGGTAAATTTGATAGCGTTTCCTATCAGATTGGTCAACACCTGGCTTAGCCTTGTTATGTCACCTACCACCACATTTGGCACGTGTTGGTCAACAGAGTGCGATAATTCTATGCCTTTTTCTTCAGCTATGTGACTATAAGCTGCAATTGTCCCATCCAACAACCTTCTGATATTGAAAGGTTTCTCCTCAAAATCTATTTTACCTGCATCTATTTTGTTATAATCCAGAATATCGTTGATCAGCGAAAGCAGGTTTTCCGAAGCAAATTTAAGATTGTCAAGGCTCTCTTTTTGGTCATTTCGTGGATTCTCCTCTATCAGAAAATTCGACAGCCCAATAACAGCATTCAATGGCGTCCTGATTTCGTGTGACATGGTAGATAGAAATTCAGTCTTGGCATTTGATGCCTGCTCGGCGATTTCTTTTGCATCTTTCAGTTCACGGCTATATCGGAATGACAGTACCAATGACTGAAGAAACACAAAAGTGATAGAGCCGAAAAATGTAAATACAACTGATCTTTCAAATAATCCAAAATAAGAAAGGAAGAAATACACAAATACAGAAATTATGACTAAAATACTGGCGATCCCGTAAATGGAAGTATTCTTTGTTTTTACGGTACTTTTAATGATTATCAGAAGTGCTACCAACAACCCCGGAACAACAACGCAGAAAAAAATAAATACTGTTTGAGTGAAAATATAAGGAGGGAAAAACAGCGCGATAATTGCCAGCGTACCGAACGCCAATATCAGAATTTTTTCAACTATTCTGTAAAATTCCCTTTTGTAAAGACAATAAACATATCTGGTGAAAAACAATGCGGCCAGAAACATTGAAATATATTCCAGTCTAAGCCTGATTTCCCAAGGCATTGGAATCAATGGATGAGAAGCGTAAATTCCTGATGCAACAATTCTATATCCCCAAACAATGCAAAATAAGGAAAAGTAGAGTATTGGTTTAGACTGGTTTCCGAACATGTAAAGTCCTAAAAAGAACAATCCTCCCATTACCAGACTACCTGCAAGAAATATATCCAGCGAAACATAAAGCACCCGATCTTGAAACAACTCATAATCACCTAACCTGATTGCCTGCCCCATACCACCTTTGTGATGATCAAAATTTGCTATTCTAATCTTGATATTGAGGGTGTCACTATTAGTTGGCAATGCTTTGGTGTAGGTATTACGAAGAGGAGTGTAGCTCTCTTTATCTCTTGCTATCTTACCGTCATTTGAAAATACTCTTCCATTAATTTCAAATTCGTAAGCACTATACATTCCAGGGATCGATACTGCCATTCGGGGGTGATTCGCTGGCAGCAAAATCTGCAATTCATAGGTGGCATAGCCAAATGAACTACCATTTGTAGCGGAAATATTATTCCATAGCCCGGGAACTTCTGCTGTAACTTTGGCTGAGTTTTCTGCAGGTGAATTTCTAAAATCTTTCCAATAAAAATCCCATTCTCCTTGAAGCAGCAAACTGCCGTTTCGAGAAAAGTTCCAGCCAGTTAAATCTAATCGTCCATTTTTTGCTTTGGGAGGACCTTGACCCGGTAGTTGTGCATTAATTCCCAGGAGTAAGACAACAATAAGAATTAAAGCGTTTTTTATCATAGCTGTTACTCCTGTAACCCAAATATATGATTTTCTTTTGCTTCTTTCATCAATCTTTCACGGTCGATTGGTACAACTCCTAAAGATTCACAGACAATACCTCCTCCAAGATTAGCCAATGAAGCAATGACCTTATCATCAAGCCCCATTGCCAAACATAATCCAGCAATAGAAATCACCGTATCTCCGGCACCAGAAACATCTGCAATGTTTCTAATATGAGCTGGTATGCTTACCTCCGGTTGATCTTTATCATAAAGGTAAACGCCTCTTTCAGAAAGTGTAATCAGTGCTTTATCAAATGCCAATTCTTTATTCAACAGTTGTACAGCTTTACGCAGCTCACTTTTGTTATCAACGTCAAACTCAATTTTCAGGCCTTCCTTCAATTCTTTGAGGTTTGGCTTGAAAAGTGTGCAATTTTTATATGCAATGAAATTCTTCTTTTTAGGATCCACAGCCGTTGGCACATTCTTCTCCAAACAATAGACAATTGATTCTGATATAATATCGTTATTTAAACAACCTTTGTCATAGTCTTCAAAAATCACCAAATCGACCTCATCCACCAGCTGTTTGATCAGCTGAATTAAAGTTTTCTGCTCGAGTTCATTGAGAGGTTTTTCCGTTTCGCTATCAATCCTCATCATCTGTTGAGAACCTGAAATGATACGATTTTTAACGGTAGTAACTCTATTATCGCACTTCAGGATTCCTCGCGATTCTATTCCCCTTTTTTTCAACAAAGACTTAAATGTATCACCCTCTTCGTCCGAACCCACAACTGCACATAATATGGGTACTGCTCCCAAAGCCTGAATATTCAAAGCAACATTTGCGGCACCTCCGAGACGGTTTTCCCTTCTCTCTACACTCACCACTGGAACGGGTGCTTCAGGGCTTATTCTTTGCACCCGGCCGTAAATGTAAGAGTCGATCATTACATCTCCAATTACGAGGACTTTCAGACATTTAAAAGCTTCAAATAAAGAATGGATATCATTAACTGGGCTACTCATGCTATTTCAGTTTAGCCAATGCCTCTTTAATTCTACGGGCAGCTTCTATAAGGTTTTCTTCTGATGCAGCATAAGAGAGCCTGACACAGGCTGGAGAACCAAATGCTTCACCTGTCACAAGAGACACATGGGCATTTTCCAGAATGTACATGCAAAAATCTGATGCATTTTCAATTTTATTCCCATCGAACTCCTTCCCAAAATAGCTGCTGACATCAGGAAAAAAGTAAAATGCACCCTCTGGCATGTTAATTTTCAAACCTGGAATATCATTTAAAAGATCATAAACCAATGACCTTCTTTTCAAATAAGCTTCTCCCATTTCTCTGGTCGGTCCAAGATCGGAGGTAAGCGCTGTGTAAGCAGCTCTTTGAGCAATACCGCAGTTAGCAGAAGTTACCTGGCCCTGCATCTTATTAGCACCCTTCGCAATCCACTCAGGCGCCCCAATATAACCTACTCGCCATCCTGTCATTGCAAATCCTTTCGCAAATCCATTGACGGTTATCGTTCTTTCATTCATACCTGGCAGTGAGCCAATACTGCAGTGAGCTTCAGTGTAATTGATATGCTCATAAATCTCGTCGGAAATCACAAAAATATCATCGTGACTGAGTACCACTTCGGATATAGCAATCAACTCATCTTTGGTAAATACTGAACCTGTGGGATTACATGGCGAAGAGAAAATCACTGCTTTTGTCTTATCTGTGATGGCCTCTTTTAGTTGCGCTGCAGTTGCCTTGAAATCATTTTCAATCGTTCCCTTCACATACACAGGAACGCCTTCTGCAAGCTCAATCATTGCCGAATAACTAACCCAAAAAGGAGAAAACACAACCACTTCATCTCCAGGGTTTAAAAGCGCAAACATCACATTTGCGATACTTTGCTTTGCCCCATTTGAGACCACTATTTGATTTGGGCTGTATTGGAGTCCATTTTCTTTTTCAAACTTTTCAGAAATAGCCTCTCTAAGATCAAGATATCCATTAACAGGAGGATAGCTAAAGTATTTGCCTTCATCAATTGCTTGTTTGGCTCCTTCCTGAATGTGTTTAGGGGTTTTAAAATCAGGTTCCCCCAGGCTTAAACTTATTACATCAATTCCTCTTTGCTTAAACTCTCTTGCTTTAGCTGCCATTGCCAAAGTTGCTGATTCAGCGAGGTTCTCAATTCTGTTAGATAATCTTGACATTTTTATTTCTTAGAATGTAGTTAAAACCGGGCCAAAAATAGTAGTAAATGAAACAATATACACTTTAGATCATAGGAAATTTCAACAAAAAGACTTTTGCATTAGATATATCATAATTTCACAAATGAGTCCCCGGATCTAAAAAAAATCCCACTTGACTTTCTAGTTTGACCAATGTCATAAAAATTAATCACAAAAAAACCCTGATATTTCTATCAGGGCTTAATTTTCTTATAAAAAATCTTCTACGGTTATATAGCGCAGAACTCTTTTAATCTTCTGTTTTTTCCTGGCTCTCTAAGCTTTTGAAGCGCCTTCTCTCTGATTTGTCTTACTCTCTCTCGAGTTAAGCCCATTGCATCACCAATCTCTTCCAGTGTAAATGGATTATCGCAACCGATTCCAAAACTCATCTGGATTACTTCTCTTTCTCTGGCTGTTAATGTACTTAAAGCTCTCATCGTTTCCACTTTTAAAGAGTCGTTAAAAACCATCTTACCATCGGTAGGACCGGTTGTAATGTTTTCAAGAACGTCTAAAAGTGAACCTGACTCATCCTCTCCAAATGGAGCATCCATGGACATTTGCTTCACCTCGGCACCTAATGTGTTTCTTACTTCGCTTGGCTTCATTTCTAAGATGTCTGCCAACTCTTCTTCAGTAGGTTCCCTTTCAAATTTTTGTTCCAGTTCAGCATATGCTCTTCTAATTTGATTGATTGCACCGGACTTATTCATCGGAAGCCTAACAATTCTTGATTGCTCAGCCAACGCCTGCATGATAGACTGTCTGATCCACCATACTGCATACGAGATAAATTTAAATCCTTTTGTCTCATCAAACTTCTTAGCAGCCTTGATCAAACCGAGGTTTCCCTCGTTGATCAGGTCGTTAAGCGGAAGACTTCTGTTTTGATATTGCTTCGCAACAGAAACCACAAATCTAAGGTTTGCTTTTACTAACTTTTCTAAAGCCAACTCATCCCCTTCTCTGATCCTTTTAGCCAACTCTACTTCTTCGTCTGGCGTGATCATAGGGACATTACTAACCTCCGTAAAATACTTCTCTAAGGTATGACTTTCACGTCTGTTGGTAATGGATTGTGTAATCTTAAGTTGTCTCATATTAGAATTTTATCTTAAGTAAAATATACTAGTATATATTAATGTTCAAATATCCGAATTAGTTTCAATCCAATCCACATTATACGACTAAAACCGAATTTTTATCGATTAAACCGAATTTATATTAAGCGAAAAAGATTTCACCAGCGATTAAAAATAAACCGCGAATGTAACTTACTATGTGAAATAATCAAAATTTATCACTAATAAATCTAAATAATAACAAGAATTAAGAACTAAAAGTTTCCCGTTTGACATTAAAATATCCTAAGTTTAATAATCTGGAAATATAATAAACCTTTTGTTTTTTCCGAAATTTTTCTTATATTCTGTACACTCCTTTTGAAAAAAAGGTACTTTCCTAATTTTTTAATTTCAATTAACAGCTTATGAACTTCACCGGAAAAAGAGAAGAAAAATCTACTGAGGTAATGAATTACGAATCAGTTGCAAAGTATATGGCAACTAACCTTTTCACTTTCAGACCAGAGCAAGGAATAGATGAGGCAATTGATATCATGCTTGAAAAGAGAATCTCAGGAGGCCCTGTATTAGATGAGTACGGCGCATTAATAGGAATGCTTTCAGAAAGGGACTGTCTGAAAATTATGGTTGATGCGGCATATCTAAATTATCCTGCTGGCCGTGGAACCGTTGGAGACTATATGTCAAAAGAGGTGAAGACAATAGACATCAACAAAGATGTGCTTGATGCAGCTAATATGTTTTTATCCGGATCAGTGCGGAGGTTTCCTGTCGTTGAAAATGGAAAGTTAAAAGGTCAGATCAGCAGAAGGGACATTATGAAAGCTGCCAGAGAATTGAAAGGAACAACCTGGTAATTGATTTACTAAACTGCATTTACAAGAGCCATTTCATTTACAGAGTGAAATGGTTTTTTTGCCAATGGCCGTCTATGATACAGCTTTCTTTCCAACTCTTTTTGCGGCATACAAAAGGACAATGAAAGTGATAATAAGTGATAGAATCACCCACCAATTCTGATACCAACTCTTTTTAGCTACCAGCGCATTCACATCGCCGATTACTACAAAATTATTCCAATGGAAAGGGTGTTGTGCGTTTGCCGGGGCTTTTTCTAAATAGGCCATTTTAGCCAACTTTAATGCCTCATCTTTCTGATATCCTTCCGATAGGTATTTGTAAAACGTCTTCATAATGATACTGGAAGCCTCATCATCCACACGCCAGTGACTCATCACTACTGATTCCGCTCCTGCATAAGTAAAGGCTCTTGCCAAACTCATCACGCCTTCCCCACTCTCTAAACTACCGTATCCCGTATTGCAGGCACTTAGAACCGCAAGCTTCGGATTCATATTCAGGTTGTACAATTCAAAATTATGCAGATAACTGTCGTAGATGCTATCTTCCTCCGGTGTAAAAACCAATCGCGACTTTTCCGAATCATCATTATCCACCAGTGCATGCATTGCCAAATGCAGGATGTCATATTGCTGGAATTTTTCTGAAAATGCTTTTTCCGTAGCTTCCTCTCCCTTTAATATCTCTCCATCAAAATATTGACCAATTCCATCAACTTCTTCCTTGTTGTACTTAAGCTCCTCAAAACCATCTCTGAATTTACCGAGCTTTGCTAATTGAGCAGTGTCATTTAAGATTTTGGTATAAGACGGAGCTACTGCAAGCACCTGACCGTTAATCGGTCGATTCTTACTCATAGGATTATCTCGAAACAGAATAGACGCTGAATATGTATAAGAAATCGTGAAATCATTGAGCAGATAATCCAATTTTTTGTAATTAATGATTTTGCTGGTAGGTTTCGATGTAAGCAACAGTTCAAAAGGCAGATAGTTCAATGACTTATCCGGTACGATATATAGTTTATTGATCCCTTTTCCCTCAAGAAGCTCCAATGGTTTACTCACATATTTCTGATACAGCTCATGAGCCTGATTAATATATTGTTGATAAGATGCGGACTCATCAGTCATATAGCGCTCAGGTTGAATGATACTTTGAAATGCCTTGATAGACTCTTCCGATAGAGTATCCATTTTAATTACCTGCGCTGTATCCTTAGCAATGGCAAAAGCGTAGACGCCATCGACACCCACAAAGTATTCCAGAAGTCCCTCGTTGGGCTTAAGGTTTTGCTGCACACTTTCGATCGTAGCAATTTGAGGATTATAATTTACTTCATAATAGTTTGGAAAATTCTTTTCCAAGTAAAGCATGAGACTGTTGAATTCCACATTATTTTCTAGCAGAACTGATTTAAAATCTGCAAGTCTTGACGAGTCGGCAAAAGAGAGTAAGTCTTTCTTTTCCAGCTTATTTATTTGTGTTGTCAGATAAGAATCTTGCTGCTTGAGGCTATTGATTTTGAGCTGGATGGTATCGGGGATGTTGGATTGTTGGAGGGCTGTGTTTCGGTTAAGAGATTGGGTTAGGGCTAAGGATTTAGATTTTTCAAAGTACTCAAATAATCGTTCTTTCTTAGCTTTACTATCCTTCATACCTATATCAATCAAGTAGTCGTATATACTTGCTAAATGAAACGAATATTCAAACAAATCCTGTTGCGAAACAAATTTGTTGATTATTTGATATCCCATAGATTCAGATAACTCTAAGAAATATTTCGCGCTATCAGCATTATTCTTGGAGTTTAGAAAAATGGAAGCATGTAAATAAAGAACTTTCGTCAATCCTTTTGTTTTATAAATGCTGATTTCCTCCTCGCCAGACGCTTTGTCATTGTACTCACTTATAACTTTACTTAAGAACTCTGCTAATAGATGCTCTTTGTTGACAAGTGAAAATCTGGCTCCTACATTTGAAAGGGCATTTAAAAAGTCAGCATTGTTCGATTTCACCTCACTATTCAACAAAAAAATAAGCATCTCAACAACTTGATTCAGCTTTTCTTTCTCTCCTTTTTTATACAAAATATCGAATATTGTAATATACTCTCTTATCGGAGAAAAAATATCGTCTAATGAGGCTCGATATTTTAATTCAAGGGTTCTATTTATATAGTCTAAACTTTTACCCAATTCATTCTTCCTCAAAAAAACCAAGGACTTGTAATAAAGAACTTCTGTCATTAAAACACTTCCATGAAAACCTTCATATTGCATATGTTCAGCTAAATCGTAATAGTACAAAGATTGGTCATACTTTTTCATTCTAAACAACCCTCTCGCTATCAATATAAGAGCTTCTAATTTATGATTATCATTCTTGGAATTCAGGTCAATCTCTCCAGCCCTAATTGAAAAATCGGAAGATAAACTGTAATTCCCTAAACCACTATAAATAGAAGATATCAGCATATACATCTCAAAAATACGATAATCATTTTTGTCATGTAATGTCATAATTTCATTTAAATATGACAAACAATTATTAAGTGCTTTATAATATTCCTTTTTCGCCATCAATGGCTTACAGCTAGTTCTCAAAAAGTTCACATACAAAAAATTCGACCACCCATATTTACGCCCAACAATAATCGGTAGCAATCTTTTTTCGTAAAAAAAACTAGATTTTTCATAATCTCTTTTTCTGTAAAAATAATAACCTTTTAATCCATGAAGCCTACCCCTAAAAACTTCTAATGATTTCTCCTTGCTGTCTAATATTTCATCAGCGATGTCTATTAATTGTGTAGCTTCGTTATAGCCCCTAGTTCCAACAAACAAATCTATATAGCGTAAGAGATAATCAATCTTTCTTAAATCTAATGAGCTTTCTTGGCTAAGTAAATCAATTACAACTTCAAGATCTTTACTTACTCCCGTATCTGTCAGTAAAATCAAATTCTCCAGCAATATGGAATACTCATTAAACTTTTCCTCCCGTAACTTCTCAAATTCATTAAAATAACTTTTTGATTCATCAACCTTATTTGCTCGAAGATAAAACTCAGACAAACCTAAATTTGCTAAGGCTTTCACTTCTCTATTCCTTGATTGAAGTGCGCGCAAATAATAATATTTTGAGGTATCGTAATTGCAATTATACCAGCTTAAATTAGCCAATCCCAGCATGTCTTCCGGATAACTATGCTTCTTAATGTTTATCAAACTATCAAAATTACTAGAATTCGAAACTAATATCACATTGTTACAATCCACATAATTTTGTCCATTTAAATAAGTAATGGAAAACAAAAATATGATTAAATGTAGACCACTAATATTTCTATTCTTGTTTCCCATTTCAATCATTTATCAACCAAAACCGCCTCCATAGGTATGACCTGTATCACAAGCAGGATGATAAGTCCTTTCTCTACAATCTAAATCTTCAGACTTAATTTCACAGCAGGTAGTATGCTCAACACATTGGGTAAAGCCACCAGAGCAATATTCACTATCTCCTCCACAACCTAGCAGACCACTTCCCCCACAATCATTATCAACCGTATTCCCACCCTTCACAGTATGAGACAAATTAGCATCAAGGTTTGTTACAAAACTTTTAACTTCTAATCCTTTTAAAGATAACTTTTTCTTTTTCATGTTTACTTAATTTTTAGTTCCCGTAAGTTTTACACTTACAAATTTAATTTAATATTGAACAAATATTTAATAGCAAATGATAAATAATACCTAATCCATAAAGATCATCACCAAAGGTTGTTTGCAAGCTTCATTCTGTAATTGATTCAATTAAAACTCATTAAACTATCTCAAAACTTTGCAATCTGTCAAACAATCGAAAAACAGCCGTTTCAGTATCATTTAAATACTTTTCTCGAATGAGATTGCGCAGTTTACTCGCAATTCCGACTTATTTAATAAGTTTTCTATTTCGAAATCAGACTGAATTTACTCACCGCTAAACCCCTGGCTTCTAACCTACTTTTAGGTTTAAGAATCATTTGCCCTCATATATATGTGGACGTTTTTTTAAAAGGTAAACCGGGAATTAACACTTTTTTTGAAAAAAATCTCTTTTTTTCTGTCAATGGCTTGTTTGGAATCCTTTTAACAAAAAAAGCTACAACTGGGGATCAGTCATAGCTTTCATTTCTTATATCAAAAGTAGTTTTAAAGCTTCTCAAATACTTCTTTAGCCTCTCTGTCATAGATACCGCCCTGCTCAGCAATTTTCTTAAATCGCTCTTTAGCAGTTTTTGGATTCCTTTTCAATTCAATCAACGCCAAATACCATTCAGCATATTGTCCGGTGAAATTATTAGGATTTTCGTTGTATACCATTTGAAATATTTCAATTGCCGCAGCATCTCTTCCAGTCTGAATCAATGATATTCCTAAATACACTCTTAATAATGGAATAGCATCCGGTTTTTCTATAGCTCTAACTAAGACATTGACAGCCTGCTCGTAATCACCTTTTTGATAAGCTTCCAAAGGATTGGCATCCTCATCTTTTGTATATGATCTGGTCGAAACATTAGAATCCAATGGCTCATAATAGCTTAAATAAAGGTCTTCAGGCGAAGGTCCAGAAAACTGCGTGTAAAAAACTGCTGATGCTACCAAAAGTAGAACAACTGCCGCAGCGATTTTATAATAAAGAGGAAACCCTTTTGGTTCAGACCCTACTTCTAAATTACTTTTATCCTCCAGAGGAATAACGGGAGCGTCAGGTGATTCCTCTGCAACAGCATCATCGATAACGATTTTTTTAGCTGAAACCAGTTTCTTCACAGCCTCCATTTTTCTGGCTTTTTCCTGAGCTTTTAAAGAAGAAATAATCGCTTTCTGAGTCAGCAGTTCTTCTCTAAAAGCATCCGAACTATTCTCAAGAGTTTCTAACTCAGAAGATTCGTCCTCCGAAAGCTCTGCGTCGAAATACTTCCTGATCAGTTCGGTTTCTTTTTCTGATAACTCCATATCAATATGTCCTTTGTTCCAATAATGCCACCTGCTCTCTAAGTCTTTTAAAACATTTATACTTAGAGACCTTGGCCACCTTTTCGTTTGCAAAACCCATCAGAGCTGCAACATCAGTCATACTCCTTTCTTCCAGATAAAAATACCTGATGATCTCCTTGCAGTTCTTACTGAGAGATTCTATCGCCCGTGACGAAATATCATACAATCGCTCTCTCAGATTTGATATCTTGTCAACAGGCTGATGATCCATGTATTCATAAAAAAATCGCTCAACATCTGGCTCTCTTGATTCTTCTTTTTGTTTTTGTTTGTAGACATTTAACCACAAATTGTAACAGACTCCGGTCATATATGCTTTTACGTTTATAACATTTTCAACTTTACCTGCAACTACTTTTTCCCCAAATACTACTACCGCTTCAGTGAATATATCTTCAGCCTCCTCGTAATTACAGGTAGTCTTTTTAACTAAATGCTTTAGACAGACTTCTTTGCATTCTTCAACAAGTAGCGCAAGCGATTCTACATCGCCTTTTCTTAAACGATCAATTAGTGACATTAATTAGTGTTACTATAATTATGTAGCGAAAATTTAAAAAGGTAAACCGTTATCTATCACTTTTCTTCTAAAAAAGTAATAATTCGATCATTTTAATAAGTACAATTAACTAATTCGTTGGTTTTTCCTAAAGATAAAACATATTTCGCAAAATGCTTTACAATATCAACTAGTTCGCATTTTGTCTTTAAAATAAAGACTTCAATTCGTATACTGAGACAGGACAAATTGCCTCAAAACAAAAACGACACTTCTTCTGTAAAAGTGTCGTTTTCTCTGTTCGGTAAGTCTTACCATTTATAAGATAAACTGACTCAGATCTTTGTTCTGTACCAAACCATCAAGTCTTTCATTTACCATTTCCTTGGTTACAACAATTTTTGCGTTGGCTCCAATCACATCCGGAATATCGAACAAAATATCATTGAGCAGGTGACTCATCACCGTATGTAATCGTCTGGCGCCAATATTTTCCACCTCCGCATTAATTGAAAATGCTATCTCTGCTAGTTGTTCCAGTGCATCGTCTTTGAAAGTAAGTGATACATCCTCTGATTCTATCAATGCTATGTACTGTTTAGTCAAGGCATTTTTAGGTTCCTTCAATATCGACAAAAAGTCTTCTTTGGTGAGATTCTGCAACTCTACGCGAATTGGAAATCTACCCTGCAACTCCGGAATCAAATCTGAGGGCTTAGCAAAATGAAATGCACCTGCTGCAATAAACAATATATGATCTGTTTTTATGATGCCGTATTTTGTATTGACGGAACTCCCTTCAACAATTGGTAATAAATCCCGCTGCACACCTTCTCTGCTAACATCGGGACCACCTCCGCCTTTTTTACTCCCTCCGGCAATTTTATCAACCTCATCGATAAAAATAATTCCGGTATTTTCTGCTTTGGCAATAGCTTCGTCTTTCACCTCATCCATATCAATTAATTTGGATGATTCTTCTTCAAGCAATATTTTTCTGGCTTCCGCAATCGTTACTTTCCGTTTTTTGCTCTTTTTTGGCATCATATTGCCAAGCATCTCCTGCAAATTGATCATGCTTGGCTCGTCCATCATACCGCCTCCAATCATGCCAACACCAGAGGTATTCACCTGCTTGACATCTATTTCAATTTTACGATCGTCTAACTCGCCGTTTTTGATCTTTTCTCTAAACCTTTCCCTCGTCCGTTCATTCAACTCCTGATCCGTTTCAGGCATAGCCTCAGCGTCGTTGTTAAATCCTACACTGGGCACGGTCTGATTATTAACGCCTTTTACCGGTGGTATCAGTGCATCCAGAATTATATTCTCTACAATTTCTGCCGCTTTTTCTTTTACCTGCTCTTTTTTAGCAGTTTTCACAAGATTAACAGATTGCTCCACCAGGTCTCTCACCATGCTTTCCACATCTCTGCCGACGTATCCTACTTCAGTGAATTTTGACGCTTCGACCTTTGTAAAAGGAGCATCAGCAATCTTTGCTAATCTCCGTGCTATTTCAGTTTTACCAACACCAGTCGCGCCAATCATCAGGATGTTATTGGGAACAATATCACCTTGTATCTCAGATTTCACGTTCATACGTCTCCATCTGTTCCTAAGTGCTATTGCCACATTTCTTTTAGCGTCTTTTTGACCGATGATATATTTATCGAGCTCCTCAACGATTTGTCTTGGAGTAAAATATTTTTCGTTATCTAACATTCTCTACAATTTAGTTTTTTGAAACCTCTTCAAATTTGTTACTAGCGTAACATGGTTAATTCCTCCCGCAGCATGGTAGGTAGCCCTGGCGTAAGTAATCTCAAACATTTTGATTCTCAGAAACATACCGAAAGAAAATCCTGCTCCACCAGATAATTGTTGAAGCCTCAATTCTCTTCTAATTCTGTGATTGTAACCTACCATAAGTCTGAATCCCCTACCCAGCAAAATTTCTGAGCCGATGTTGATTCTCCTGAATAAAGCATCGCCAATCCCTGGCTCCTGTTCATTTGGATTGAGTGAACTATTGACAAACGCAATGTTATCTCTCAATAAATTAGAAGCAGTGATTGAAAATCTTAAAGGCATAAATTCAGGTTTGAAACTGGTCCCCAATTGCAAATTAAACGGTAACTCTGATGATTCGGCCCCATCGAACTCAGCAAGCATAAAACCCAGATTTTTCGCTAATAAAGAAATTGTCCAATGGTTTTGTTTTGGTCTGAAAACACCGCCAATATCAAATAACAGTGCTGAAGCGGAGTATGAATCAATCAAAGAATGCGCAAACTTCACATTAACACCTGCCGTAAATACTCCTATTGAGTGACTTGCCCCAATATTGACTGCATAATCCACCGCCTGGAAATCTGCTGTCGGTGCACCAGTTGCATCCAATCCCTGAAAGTCGCCATAATTCAGATAATTCACGCCAAAATTTAGCAGCTTTCCCTTAACCTCCTGCACGTAGCTAAACGTACTCTGTCGAATACCAGTAAGATAGCCCAAATAACTAAATGCCAATTGTTGTGAATCGAGCGAATCTGACAGTGCAGGATTTTGCAATAACATCAGCGGATCATTATTAACCAGGGATATGTTTGTCCCTCCAAGAGCTGTTGTAGTGGCATTCACTGGTATGTTTAAAAACTCAAATGATCGCTGACCTCCTATCTGACTAAAAGCCTGACCAAATGACATCATCAACATTA
>JBCBHL010000002.1:0-61732 GCA_038525605.1 Bacteroidota bacterium | reverse complement strand
ATTTCAGGAAAGATCAAAATACTGGCTTTCGGTTTTTCCACCACATCATCTTCACCGCATCCAAACATAGCGAGGGATAAACCGAAAACGAGTATCAACTGAATATTGGAAACAAAGTATTTTTTCATGATGCTATTTGATTTTTGGTTGAAACATTCTTTTTAAAAGAGACGTGGTGGTATTTCAAATCGGACAGGGATACGAAATTTTCCATTCTTTACATCAAGAAATTGCTCCTCACTACGTTCTCTGTACAATCTGCATTCGAATGATCCCGTAATGATATAGTTATAAGTTACTTCCGGAAAATCTGGATTGATGTAATCAATTTCTTCAATGCTATCGATTTTCATGAATGATCCTTGCTGAAAAACCTCAGGAAAATATGGGAACACTCTTGAAATAATTGGCGCTTCTGACAGGTAATTGATGTCTTGACCATCGGTTTTTGCCAGCACTTCAATAGAAGTATAGGACGTTCTTTCGTTCGGAATTTCGACCTCCATATCGTCATTTAAAAATTCAGTTTCTCCACCAAACTTTAAATATTGGAAGTCTCCATTCAGAATCTCATTACCATGAGCTCTCTCATCCTGAAAATTCAATTCATGAGCATAGAAAAGGCCAAGCAAATCAAGAGAAATGTTATAGTCTCTGGAGACGATATGAACTCTGGTTCCAAAAAACATAATATTTTCATCAGTGAATACAATATCAAATGCTCGAATTCCGGAGATTTCATTACTCAGATTGCACATATCCAAATCGACGACAGTCCCTTCATCTATGAAAATATCTTCTCCGTCTATTTCGAAGCTAAAAAACACCTCCGGTTTATCTTCGCCACAGAAAAAGTCTTCCTGAAAGCTCAGATTAGCAATCTCACCTTCATTGCATGACATTAGTAGAATTGCTGTCAAGAGCAGACCTCCTGTTAATATTTCTCTAAGCATTTTCATTCATCTTCACTTTTAGTTCTTACTCTGTTTAGCTTTACTTTAAGGGAAATCTGTAATCTTGATCCGCCATCGAAATCCTTATGATTTTGAAAAGGTGTTCGAAAGAAGGATTCTCTCGTTAGGTCAACAAGCCCAAAATAGTAGCGGGTATTGAGGCTAAACCTTCTTGAAATAGCATATTCATAGCCTACAATTGCCTGTAAATTATAATCCAGTATTGCATTATCTGCGTTTTGAAAGACAGGTTGTCTTCTCAGTGTATTGGGGCTCCATGAGGCACTGCTGCTAAAAAACGCCGTAGGATTGGTAAAGCCAACCGCTCCTCCCAGTTCAAAGGTTCCTCTTCGCTTCAATTTGTACTGTATCACTGCCTGGAGGTCTATGAATTCCAATTGCCTTAACGAATACCTGAATTCATAACTTGATTCTGCTCTGCCATTTAGCCCGAAATAATTGTCTTCAAAAAAGAGTTGCTCATAAATATTCGACAGCATACTAAAGGCAATCTCGGTCTGCAAGTGCCATCTTTCGGTAATGACGTACTCAGCAAATAACGCTGCATGGATACCTTTGTAATCGAAGGGGAAAAGGTCATTGACTCTTCCTTCACCCAGGCCATCTATAAAGTACCTGTCTATTTCCACACCAACTCCAAGCCTCAATCCCCAGTTTAACGGACGTAAGCTAAATTTACCTGTTCCGGTGGCTACTGTTTTACGATACCTCTTGCCAAGCTTCTTTCGGATTTCCCTTGCATTAGCCCTCTCCTGCTTTTTCTCTTCTTTGGACAATGTCTTTTCTGGCGCTGCTACAGGAACTGACTTGTAACTATCAGAATCTAGAGTGAGGTCTGCGATTCCACCGTCTCCGAAGAACCCGTCTGAAATAAGAAGAGCTGATCTGGATTTTAAGGCTAGAAGGTCATTACTTTTCCGATCGCTCAAATCCAGTGTATTCGCATTTTCATCATCGGAATACTCCATCATTTCTTCACTAAGAGCTGAAAACGGAACACTTTTAGGAGTCGAGCGTTTTTTTATTCCTGGCAATGTGTTTTTAGCTGATTGCCCCACCGGTTCATCGACAATCTGCTTTTCGATTTTTTTAACTCTTCGAATTTCAGAGTCGTCCTGCTCAACGTGAACTGCAGAGTTCATTGACGGATAAACCGCAAGGACCAAATCTACCTTATTGGCAGCAGTAGAGTTAGCGGTACTACTCTCAGTGGTTGAAGATTGCTGCTGGTTCTGATTGAACAGGTCAAAATAAGTACCTACCGAATAAAGGGCAGAAAATGACGTAAACAACAATACAATCAGCGCCAAATAGCCGTATTTGTTTTTAAATGCGCTTACCGGCTTATCTGCCGACTCATTGAGCATCGCCTCCATTTTACCCCAACTCGCCTCCTCGAATGGGAAATCCAGATTTTCGAGAGAATCCCGGATATTCTTATCTGTATTATCATCCCACTTTTTCATATGGCTATCAAATAATTTCCTGTGTTCATCACCATTACTTTTAATTCCTTCCTTGCATTGGCAAGATGCCATTTGGAAGTTCCTACTGAAATATTCAGCATATCAGCTATCTCTTTGTGTGAGTAGCCTTCGATTGCGAAAAGGGAGAAAACAGTTTGACTGGCTGGCGTAACCTTTTGAATGAGCGCCATCAACTCCTGTGCTGTAAGCCTGTCGATGACTTCACTTTCAATCTCTGATTCGTAAGTCGACTCCAGGTCGATTGTTTTTTTGTAAGAATTGTTTTTTCTCACATAATCAATGGCCGTATGAAAAACAATACTTCTAACCCAGCCACCAAATGCGCCTTTACCCTCATATGCTTCTATGCCCTGAAATACTTTCAGAAATGAATCATTGAGAACTTCTACAGCTTCTTCCTTATTCCTGGTGTATCTCATGCAAACTGATAGCATCGGGCTATAAAACATCTTGTAAAGATGCTTTTGCGCCAATCGGTTGCCTTGTCGGCAGCCTTCTATCAGTTCATTTTCACTATTTGCTTCGGTGTATTGCATGTAATGTTTTACCCTTTGATTGTATTGTCGAAACCCGGCTATCAAAAGGTTGGGTGTCACAGAACTTTTTTTAAAAAAAACTTCAGACAGCTTTTAAAAATGAAACGCAAATATAAGTGGATTATGTATTTTGGAGATGGCTATTAACGCAGGCTTTGGAAACAATAAAAGAAAGCTTCAGGCAGGTAATAATGTACAGAAAAGGCCTGTTCGGCTTTTAGCCAATTGACTGATATTACAATTTGAGTCTGCTTTGAATGATCTTAAATGGATTGACGGTTATTGAGACGATTTGCTGTTCACAATAATATTACAGAATGATAATAGCATCAGAAGACTAATCTGTGTTTGTGGAAACGTTATTTCATTGCTGATTTAACATCAAAAATCCTATCAATTGATCAGCAGGAATATTCTTTGATATTATAATCTATTATTTAGCTTAACTTTGCGCAATCATTCAATAAGGCTGATAGAGCAGAGCATTAAAATGCCTTCAAGCTTAATCTGAAAATCGGAGACAGCCTTTTTAAAATAAAACTTATTTATGACCAAAGCGGAAAAGAAAAAAACTCACGCATCCAGGAATGCAATTGAAAGAATTTACATCAATATGAGACATCTGTTCAACCGGGGGAAATACAAGCCTACCGGGATGTCAGGGGAATCGCTGATGCAATCCCTTTTGATATTGCAACCGGAGATATATGGTCATATAGCACATAAGGAAAAAGTAGAATTAGACGGTTTATTATACATTTTAGAAAGGCTTCCTGATGGCATTGAAGAGTGCAGGTTTATCAAGCTCATCGCCAGGGAAGGTTTTATGGAAATAGGACAAACTCCTATTATCCCTCCAAAAAGAAGGCGAAACTGCTACAGAATAGACGAAGATAGGATGTATGTGGAGATGACCAGAGGTCGTAGTGATATTTACGATATCCTAACGCACCTCACTTTTATGTATAATGAATCTGAGAAAATTAAAAATAAGTGCATCGATTCCAAAGGCAGGCTTTTGGGTGACTGGCTCAAACTGGAAGAAATTGTGAGCAAAGAAAACAGAAACCTGGAGTTTGATGAACAAAAGGCCATTGTCTATCTGAGTAATATACTCGGCAGGACGGTAGAAAATGTTCGACTGGCTGTAGAGAAGTTCAAAGACAGTAAAATCAAAAACAGTCTCTTTCACATTACTTACTGGCTCGGAAAAAAAGCCATTATGGATGCCATAAATGAGGAAGGTCGTGAGATTACTTTTTCAGCTAAACTACGCGAAATTGTAGGACAGCACGTCTATGGCGAAAAATGGGCAGACAATATCAAAAAACTATTGTGTGATAAAGGCTGGTTTAACAGACCTGTCCATATCATTAGTGCCAATCTGCATAGTTTTCAGAATGCCATCTATGGTTTTGCACTTCCTGAAACCAAAAAGTATGATTCGATAGAAGCACTTGCCGCTGCTACTGCCAAACCTGAAAATAAACACATCAACGACAAAATTAAGAAATTCGCACTGGCAAACGGCATGTATGAACTGGAAGATAATTCCGGAACAAACCTCACCGTTCAGGTAATAGACCTGAGCCATGCCGGTGATTTCAGAAATATCTATGACCTGAAAAATGATGAAAATGCGCCTATCCTTATCGTGATGGATTATGCATTTGGTGAGCAGGCCTATGAGTGTATGGATGAATTGCTGAAACCGTATGAAGACGAAAAAGATGAGATTGTATACCTCAACATTTCTTCTATCACTATTATGGGAAAAGCTGGTATTCTGGCAGGAGAAAAAGGTGATGTAATGCTACCAAATGCACATGTTTTCGAAGGCACTGCCGACAACTACCCATTTGAAAACGAACTGAAAATCGCCGATTTTACAGGAAGTGGACTGGATGTCTACGATGGAACAATGGTAACGGTTCTCGGAACGTCACTCCAAAACCGAGATGTTTTAAATCACTTCATGACTTCTACCTGGAACGCTACAGGACTGGAAATGGAGGGAGCCCACTATCATAAAGCGATCCAGTCAGCAGCTAAAATCAGGAAAAGTATCTCCGACCAGATAAAAGTAATGTATGCTTATTATGCCTCTGATAATCCACTCAAAACAGGAAATACGCTTGCCTCAGGGAGCTTAGGTGTAGAAGGAATCATTCCTACTTACATGATTTCCACAAAAGTTTTGCAAAAAATATTTAACTTTTGATCAATAATTATTCAATCATCATATCGTTTGAAACTACATGAAAATACACCTGTATAAACTGATACTAATTCTGATTCCAATGTTGCACGTACATTTATCCGCTGATGGTCAGGAATGGGAAATGGCCAAAGAAGAAGATCAGGTTACTGCCTACAGCCATGTAAGGGAAGGCGGAATAAAAGCCGTCAGGGTAGTTACTGAAGTAGAGGCACCACTGGAAAAAGTAATCAAATTCATTACTGATTACGATAATCCGAAAGAGTGGAAGCACAGCACAAGAAGTAGCAAAATCGTTAAAAGGGAATCGGCTGATGCTTTTAAGGTGTATTTTGTAATTGCAACACCCTGGCCTTTGAAAGATCGTGACTTTTATGCAGATGTTACTGTCAACCATACTGAAACTAACGAATCTTGTGAAATCATTTTCATTCCTGACACCGAGCAGAAAAATCATGGTAATAAGGTTAGAATGACGGACTTTGATACCCGCTGGAAATTAACAGATCATAAAGATGGCAAAATAGGGGTTGAACTATATTCTTATGGAGATCCGGTGGGTGTGCCTATATCTTTCGTCAACATGTTTATTGTCGATACTCCGTTCAAAACTGTCAAAAATCTTAAAAGAGATATCAAAGATTACAAATAATCACATACCGTTATTTACTACTCTTCACCTTCGGCCGGAGGATTATCAAGATTTATCTTTATTTCTTTAATAATTTAAAGAAAAACTATACTTATTCCTATATTATTGTCTATATTTAACCTTCTTTACGAATATAAGACAATTCAAACTCTATGGCTTTATCGCAACTAACAGAAGCATTAGGGGTTAAACGCGCAGCACATTTATTAAGACGTACTTGCTTTAGTGCCACTAAAGAGCAAATAGATGCATTCGCTTCGCTTACTCCTCAACAGGCAATGCAGCAATTATTCGGTGAAAACCCGCTGCCTGAGCCTAGACTGCCAATTGACCCTGAAACAGGCAGAGAATGGTTTCTATCGGGAACTACAGATGCAAATAGTGACAATAATGATCTCGAAGGTTTTTTCATGAACTGGAAAATTGGTGAGATGTTAAGTGCAGGAGTAGATGAAAGTCAATCGCTAAGCTACGCTTTTCGTGAAAAACTTATTTTCTTTCTGCATACGCACTTTACCACTAAAAGATCAAAGGTAAACAATTCACGAGCGATGTATTTTCAGGATGCGCTGTTCAGAATGTACGCTTTCGACAGAGATGACAGGATCATTCCTCCTCCGGACGAGCTGACGCCGGAACGTACTGTAGAAATCAACTTCAAGGATCTGGCGAAGAAAGTCTCAATGGACAATGCCATGCTTCGCTTTCTCGATGGCAGACTAAATGTCAAGGACAATCCGAACGAGAACTATTCCAGAGAATTACTGGAACTGTATACAATAGGTAGAGGTCTGGAGAGCGCGATCCCGGAAGACCCTCAGTTTGATGGAGATTATATCTTTTTCACAGAAGAGGATGTGCAACAAGGTGCACTTGTGCTTTCCGGTTTTGACACTGATTTCAATTTCAACAATATTGATGAAGAAACAGGTCTGCCAAAGGGAGTAGTGAAAGGCGGAACAATCGCCAGACAACACGCCACTGGTACAAAGACATTCAGTTTCAGGCTGGAAAATCAACAGGTAGTTCCTAATCAGGACTTAACATTTAGCGGATTACCTACAGAAGAAAGTGCCGTAGATGAGATCAGTCAGCTGGTTGATTTAATATTCGATATGCCTGAGACACCGAGGCATATCATCAGAAAATTATATAGATATTTTGTATACCATGAAGTTACGGAAGAATTGCAGAATACTGTTATTCAAGAGCTGGCAAATACCTTCATGGAAAATGATTACAAACTCTACCCGGTATTGATGGAGCTATTAACCAGCGAACATTTCTATGATGCTGAGGCTGGAAGCATAGACAATAACTTTGGTGGAATCATCAAATCACCGCTCGATGTTGTAATTGGGTTTGTCCGTTCCTTTAACCTGCCCCTTCCTGACTCGCAACTGGAGACCGAAGCATTTTATCAGGTTACCGGCAATTACCGACGCAGTATCAGACTGATGGGGATGGATATTTACGAACCGTTTGAAGTGGCCGGCTATGCAGGCTATCATCAATTTCCGCTTTATTACAGAAGCTGGATTACTCCAAATTACCTGACCAACAGATATAATTTCGTCAAAGAAAGAGTGGCGTTATCAGCTACTACACCGGAAGAAGGCCAGATTGACACCATTGGCTGGTTTTTGGATGCATTCCCCATTAGTACAATCAGAAATGCAGAGCTTCTTATCGCAGAAGTAGCCAGATACATGCTCCCGGTATCTGATAATCTCTCGTTTGATACTGCTGCGGATACTGGCGAAATCACCCCGGAAAGGCTTAATTTCTACCTGCAGGAATTCCTGTTCAGAGAAGGTCTGGGAGAAACCGGAGAAGCCGCGTGGGATGCGATATGGGATAGTAACTATGACGCAGATATAGTTTCGGAGCGACTGGCATTTTTACTCAACGCCATGTTGCAAACACCAGAATATCAATTAATGTAATTCCTCTGATTTTATAAATCACCTAGCATGAAAAGAAGAAATTTTATCAAAAACTTGTCTGCCGCTGCTGCTGTTCCGTTGGCTATTAATGGTGTACCGATAAAAGTGATGGCCAATAGGACTCCTATGGAGCGATTAGTTGCACAGAGTAACAACGACAAAGTCCTGATCATCCTACAAATGCACGGAGGAAATGATGGTATCAACACCTTTGTGCCTATCGAACAGTACGATCAATACTACAATCGAAGAGCCAATATTGCACTTCCGTACAAGTCTGGCAGGCGGTCTATCATAGAATTAGACACAACTCTCCCAATGGTCGATCAGGTTGGTTTGCATCCTGATTTAACAGACATGAAAAGAATGTACGACAGAGGGCGAATGTCAATCATTCAGGGTGTTTCCTATCCAAAAAATAACGGATCACACTTCAGAGGTCGTGACATTTGGTTCATGGGAGGAGGTCCTGACGATTACTTCTCTTCCGGGTGGGTAGGAAGATTTCTGGCAAAAGAATATGAACCGCTAGTTTATCCGGATGATTTTCCAAATGAGGAAATGAAAGACCCTCTTGCCCTCGAAATGGGGAATGATGTGTCTCTGCTATTTCATCAGGGTGACAATATACCTGTATCACTTTCTTTGAGTTCCAGTCCCGGAAACCTGGCGAATTTGATAGATCAGTTGGAAGGGTATACAGATGAAGGTGTTGACCCGAGAGGTCTACCCCCGGAATTCCTTGCAGGAAGCAGATATGAAAAAGAAATGAACTGGATCCTCGGTCTGGAAGATAAATCTGAGATTTATGTCAAACGGCTGTTGGAAGTTTACAATAACGCATCAGCGACCACCGTCGATTATCCCGAAGTTTACCCTTTTGCTACCAGGTCAAGGAATCCTCTTAGCAACCAGCTGCAATTAGTAGCTCGACTACTGGATGGTGGTGGACCTGGACAAGGAGTTAAAACCAAAGTCTTTCTTGTGAGAATAGGTGGTTTCGATACTCATGCTGAACAAGTGCAGGCTGGTGATCCTACAGTTGGAAGTCATTCCGCCTTACTGTATCATATCTCTACCGCAATGCAAGCTTTTCAAAAAGACCTGGCAAACAGAGGGATTGAAGATAAAGTCCTGACCATGACCATGTCGGAATTTGGCCGTAGGATTGGATCAAATGGTAGTTACGGAACAGATCATGGTACCGGTGGGCCTGTGATGTTGTTTGGCAGAAATGTGAAACCAGGCGTTTTTGGCACCAATCCGGATATGACTAAAAACAATGTAGACCTGCAATATGACTACAGACAGATTTATGCAAACATTCTCAAAGACTGGATGGGCGTAGATGAGTCAGTGATCACCAATGATATTTTGTTTAAAAATTTCATCAACGGAACTGGCGATGATGGCGAAGTATATGAGCCGATGGAGTTGACTCGCTCTATAGTTTCCGGAACTGGCGATTTCGTCAGCAAGCGTTTCAGACTCGACAGTTTATATCCAAACCCGGCACATGATCTGGTGAATGTTAAGTTCAGGATCAATGCAAATGATGAAGTAAGCATCAATCTTTTGAATGTCGAAGGTAAACTGATTCGTCAGATCGTTAAAAAGCAGTTTACAGCAGGAGAACATACGATACAGCTGAACCTTGATGATATCTCCGCAGGATTTTACAACATTAGTTTGAAATCTTCAAACCTTAATGCAACGAAAAAATTAATAGTCAGAAAATAATGAAAGCTAAATTATTTACAGGAGTACTCCTCACTTTAATGCTGTTTTCAGGCGCTTCTCTGCAAGCGCAGAATTACCAGAATTATGTGAAGGAATTTTTATCTACTCAATGGTGGCTGGGATTTAAAATAGGCACAAATTTCACTTCAGCGAATCCCACGGAAAGGTTTAGTGGCATCAGCCCTACCAATTACGATCCAAATGGTTTGCTCAAAGCATACGACGACTACAGTCTGGCTGGCGTATCAGCAGGGTTGGACATTACATTTTATCATAAGGGTTTGTCAATTGGTATTCAACCAAATTTCAGAAGGTCGCGGTTCAGCTATCAAAATGAACTCTTCTGGCAGGGAGAAAGCCCGTTGCAACGATTTGAAACAGATTTTGAACAGTTACAAAAAATAGATTTTTTTGATATTCCGCTATTCTTCAAATACGACTTATTGCAGAAGAAAGTAAGACCATTCATCATGGTTGGCGGATATTTTTCATTCATCACCAACGCTGAAAAGGAACTGGTGGTGAATCAGAGAGATTTTTCTTCGGGTACTGTTCAGAATATCTCCTCGGGAACGCTTAATCTGGGTGTCACCAACAATTTTGAGAGATTCAATTACGGTGTATTAGGAGGAGTGGGTGTCAGTTATGATTTCTGGAATATCCGTGCAGTATTAGAAGCATCCTATCGATACGGTCTGAACAACGTCACTGACGAGAATCAGCGATTCGCCGAATCTCAACTAGTCAGCATTGGCGACTTAAACGACAATATTGAGCTCAGAAGTATCAACGTCTCTATGAGTTTTGTATTCCCATTAAGATTTATCAGCAAACAATTCCAGGCATTCTGATATGAAAACGAACATACCTATCATTTTATTTATTTTTTTGCTACTCGGCTTTTCATGCTCGGAAGAAGAAGTAATTGGGCCAACAGAGCGATATCTCAAAATCTATGATGACAGAATTTACAATGCATCATACGATCCAATCGGACTGGTAGAAACTGAAACAGGCGCTTCCCTGGTATTGACTGAAATTAACCTGACAAACTCCAGTTTTTCAGGTAGTAGTATCATTCGGATAGACTCAGTTGGTGACATCAGCAATACGACTACCATAGCAGAAAATTTCGTTGCTCCGGTTGGAAACCTGGTAACTATCGGGAGTATGCATTATTTCGCAAGCATGGACGAGCAGTCTCTACTCGTTCATTTGATCCCGGTTGCCTCTGACGGTACCGTTGGCGATCCAATTCCAGTAAATTCTACATTACGCTATCCACTGGCACTTTCCAAAACAAGGGATGACAGATTGCTTTTGTTGAGTTATGACCCAAACAACAGGCTTTCGGTGATCAGCACTATTAATGTAGATGGAACCGTTGCACAAAGTCAGGGATACTCTGTCGGTGCAGCCAATGACATTGAGCCAATTATTTTCAATCATTTTACAGACCCTTCATCAGCGCTGACCTTTTTCGTTGGCGAAACATCGGAAGGCCTGTTCTACTTCAATGGTTTTTATAATTTCACCCTTTCTCTGGTATTCACAAATTTCGGTGACGATCCTACCGGAGTTGTACAAGGTCAACAATCATTTACAGGCATCAGATCTGTATTGCACCTCTCCGGGAGTACATTTACATTAATGGGTTATCAGTTTGATAGAAACTTTCTGCGACCGCAAGCTACCCTTTCAACAAACAGCATTTCATCAAGTGTAGATTTATTTGCCAGCGCAATCCCCGAAGTGATGCCTAACGCTCCGTCGAAGAGTATTTTAATCTCAAGAGAAGGTTTGGATGACGTAATTGTTACTGCCACAGAAACACAAAGCAGACAGACTATCCTCTATTTTCACAGCACTGATGGGGTTTTACTGGGCATTGAAAGGCTAGGTAGTCTGAATCCATTCACATTTGGTGACATTATTGCAACTGCCGATGGCGGACTTAAGGTGCTTGGAACAACCTTCCTGGCGTCAAGGTTTGAAAGGATTTATCTTTCCAGGTTATCTGCAGATGAAATAAACAGGATTGCCAATTGAAAATGAGCTGACAAAATAAAGGAGTTGATTCAACCGAGCAATTCCTTTATTTTCAAATTATAATTAATCGCGTGATACTACGTTAACCGAATAGTTAAACAGGTAGTGTATACATTAAAGTCATGCACCAAACAGTCTCTGATTCTACAATTGATCATTAAGTCATTTAGTTGATCTATGGGTTATGTCACTCGTCGAAAACCGGAGTAAACATATGCTAAGAAATAGCTAATGAAATAATTGAATTAGCATATATTTTGAAATTAAGTGAGCTTTGTTATCTTTAGTTATACAGGTAAAAGGAAAATTCAAATCAAACTCCTTTAATTAAATTTAATGTTTGAATAGTACAATTTGTGTTGTGAAATAAGGTAGTTCACTCAATGAAAGAATTTCTTTTGTCGACTCCATATTGAGTTTCACCGACGTTTTTTGCTGATCCACAGTTATTATTTATTCGTTGATTTTTTCTGAAGTAGATTTGATGTTGTGATAAACGGACTAGCAATGAATAAAAGGATCTTATTATTCGTATTTGCATTTTTATTATCAGTACAGGTAATTGGGCAAGATGCTGTGCAATATATCCAGACAGGGAACACACTTTTTAGGGACCAGGATTATTACAGAGCTATAGAATTCTACAAAAAAGCACTTGATCAGGAAGGTTCCGATCAGGCTTTTGCTTATTATCAACTGGGAGAATGCTACAGATTTCTCTTCGATTACGCTTCAGCCGAATACAATTACCAGCGTTCTGACGATCTCAACGACAAAAGATACCCCCTTGCCAAGTTTTACTATGCATCTATGCTAAAACAAAATGGCAAATATGACAGAGCTCTTCCTAACTTTGAAAAGTTTGTAGAAATCATTCCGGACTATTTCAATGACAATGAAATCTACAGAGACTTTTATCGTCAGGCTAAAAATGAAAGAGAAGGATGTATGATGGCTCTTAATGCCTTATCAACTCCTAAACCCAATTATAACCTGCAAGTACTGGGCTCTCCTATTAATACAGATAACAGCGACTATGCCCCTACCCTTTTTGGCAGTGATGACAAAATTTATGTTACTTCCGCCAGAAAAAGTAAGAAAGGAGCTATCATCGATAACAGGCTTGGTGAGAGCTATACCGATATTTACGGCTACAGTTTTTCCGGTGGCAAGTGGCAGTCACTAAAAGGAAAAAATTTACCTGACAATATTGTCAACACCAAAAACGGAGAAGGTGCCGGGGTATTTAACAAAGATCAAACAATTTATTACTACACTAACTGTACAATCGATAAATCCGTTTGCGCGATTTATTTTGTAAGACTTATCGATGGTAAGTGGGATGAACCCAAAAGATTGAATAGAAATATTAATGCACCGGGCTCAATCAGTAAACACCCTGCTCTTTCACCAAACGGTGATACTTTGTATTTTGCCTCGAATAGAGCTGGTGGATTTGGTGAAATGGACCTTTGGATGAGTTTTTCCAGTAACGGTATCAACTGGAGCGAACCAAAAAATCTTGGTAAGGAAATCAACACTCCTTTTAAAGAAGGGTCTCCCTTTTTCGATCCCAAACAAAACAAGTTGTTTTTCTCTTCAAACGGACACAGAGGTTTTGGAGGGTTCGATATATATCTGGCCAATGGTATTTCTCTGAAGAAAACAGAAGTGTATAACCTGGGCTATCCTTTCAATAGTAATAAAGATGATATCTTCATTGTATTTGGAGAAAGTAAGGGTTATTTGTCTTCCAACAGAAACGGAGGACCCGGTAAATATGATATCTATACATTCAACATCAGCTCAGACAAAGAAGTAATTGCCGAAATATCTTTTGATGGAGCTATCGCCGGTAGAAATGCCATGTTTTCCGATGACTTGCAGTTTGATAATGGTAATGCAGGTCTTTTGAAAAGTCTGATATCTATTTCCCTTGCAGCCAGGTTGCAGGAAGTTGATCTGGTACTACCATCAACATTGCAGCGGTTTTACAACAGTCTAAGTATAGAAGACCGTGAAAGAGTGGAACGAATAGTCAATACCAGATATAAGAAGGTTACTCAAAAAGAACTTGATGAATTGGACATTGAAAATGAATACTTTTTCATGACCAGCTCAAAAGCAGATCAGGACCACATCAGGCATATGGCGTCTAAATATCTGACTGAAGCAGGCCTATCTGACAATATTGATTACGACTCAGCTGATCAGGCATTTTTAAATATTCTAAGCCCTAATGATCAGCTAAAAGTTGAGCAATTTATACTCAATAAAGCAAAGAGAGCTAAGTCACATAAAATCAGTGAAGAGCAGTACAGTAAACTCAATAAGAAAGACAAACTAGGTGTTGACAATCTAACGGAACAGTTATTCATCGAAAAAAGAAGCCTTGAGGAACTGACACTTTCTATTGATAATAACATGTATCTAAGAAACCTTGATGATGGCAAAAGAGAGGATGTTGTTGCTTCAATCAGAGAAAAAATGCTGACATTATCAGATAATGAAAAGTTTAAGCTGACGGACGATGACAAGGCTTTTTATAACAGCCTGAGTGCAGAACATTTGGAGTCCATTAAGCATATTGCCAACTCTTTCTTACTGTCGGATGCAGAGCATTTAAGTCAGTATTTGGCAAAAGAAGATTTGGAATATTATAATCTTTTAGGAAATAATCAGCGTGCAACTGTTGATAGAATCATCGCCAAGATCATCACCAATACCTATCTTTCCGACATGTTTTACACGGAATCTTCACCAATTAGCAAGGATGATATTAAACAATTACAGGAAGATATTTCCGGTGCTAACAGCTTAAACGAAATGATGGCTTCCGTAAGCCCCAATTCGATTGCCTCTTCCTTGGATGTACAGGATAAAAACAGGCTGTTAAGGTTTCTCGCTTCAGGAGGTGCTAAAGATTATTTGAAGCGAAAGGAGAATGTTTTCACAATGGACAGAGAGGTTGTTACTGAAGAATATGCGAAACTAAAAGAAAAAAACACACGGGAAACCAACAGCAAAATATTCCCTGCTTCGTTTGGAACGCAAATTACGAGTAATGGATCAGATGATGCCAGAGAAAGAGAAGAGACGGAGGAGGCAAACAGAAACCGATGGACAAAAGGTCTTGAAATTGCCTCTGCCCCATCTGAAACGATCAATGAACTGGATCAGGCAACTATCGATTTCTACGAATCCCTGCCAGTAACTGACAGGCTGAAGATAGATCGGTTTATTGCGGCAAGGTATATCAACAGAGACTACAAGCAATCGGCACTCATCAATGCTGACCTGGATTTTGAAAAAGGGTTAAATCGTGAAGAGAGATCTCATGTTAAGTTACTTTCAAAGAAGTTGAAAGAGGATGTGTTGAACAATCCTGAAAAGGACGCACTTAACAGGGCCTTCATCTTTTACAACAATAAGGCAACAAATGCCAAACCTAAATGGAACAGGCTAATTTTATCCTATGCATTGGATATCAACAGAGGCGGTTCTTATCTGGCTAAAAGAAAGGATTATGCCTACTATGAGTCCTTAACGAAGGAAGAAAAGAATTTTGTGGCGCAGATTGAAAGCTTCAGAAATGCCAATCATAAGATACTTACTGAAAACCTAAGAGAAGATGCCAGCAATGTGGTGGTTCCCAATCTGGTTAGAAACATCCCTTCTTACATTGTGAAATCTCCAAAAATGTCCATTGAAGGTGAATTGATTGATAATCAAAATGGTGAGTCTGTGAAGTCTTTCTCTGTAGCACTGGAAAATAAAGGTGGAAAAAAAGTCTATCAGACCAACACAAACGAAAAAGGTCAGTTTGCTTTTAAAAGCATCAAATCCGATGAATACAAGCTTGTATCAGCAGATAATAAATATGCTGAAAAATTCAATAAGGATTATTTCATCAAAGATTTAAAACTTACTGAAGTAGAAGAGGATGAGTTCAATAAAATCACCAGTACAGTTCTGTTCTTCGATTCAGATTCTAAAGCTATTAGAAGAGAGGGAAATGTAGTTCTGAATGAGGTAATTGCAGAGTATAAAAAATCCAGATTCCTGATCGAACTTGATTCTCATACGGACGATGAAGGGAATAAAGACTATAATGAGGCTTTAAGTCTGAGCAGAGGCAATTCTGTTAAAGATTACCTGGTAAAGAACGGAATTGATAATAGTGATATCGTTCTGAGGTTTTTTGGTAGTGATAAACCAGTAGCTCCAAATGATAATGTCTATGGCAAACAGTTTAACAGAAGAGTCGATATAACCATAAAATCAGGGAATCGTCTACAGTATAATCCTGCGGTAGTGTACCTGGCACAACCAACTGCTAACTTCAAGCAATTAGCTACGAGGTATAAAATTTCTGAAAGTGGATTGATGAAGCTAAACGGTTTAAGTTCTGCCAAACTTGTTGCTTTCAAGCCTGTAAGGTTACCTAATATCGGAATTTCTCCCGATCTCAGTCAGGTTGTGCCTTTGAACACTAGTCTGATGACTTTCATTACTTACAAAGTGAAAAGTGGAGAAACAGTGACATCTATTGCTGACAAGCTGAGAATTCCGGAAGAGTTAATTTATGAACTTAACAACCTTCAGGGAGATAATCTTCCAGCCGGCAGAGAGATTATAGTGATCAGAAGAGGAAAATAAACAGAATCTATTTAAAGACATTATTTGAGAAAAAGCTTCCGAATTTTATACAATTCGGAAGCTTTTTATTTTGCTGATATCCACGAACGCTACAGGGTTTGATTAGCATAAAGCCAGTATCAGAATATTACTTTGGCCAATCAACTTTTATTTTCAGATCATAAGTCCATCTGATCAAAGAATAGGTATTAAATCGATGGAAAAGCATTTTCCTTTTGCAGGATTAATAACGCATCAAACAGTATGAGTATGTACCAAAAGCCTACTACACACTCATAATCTCTAAAATTGCGACTATTCTAGTATTAGTTTTTTGCCCGATTTAAGTATTCCAAAGAAGAAGCATCTATTCACTTAATAATCAAATCTCCACAAGTGACACAGTCCAGATGACCATTAGAAATCTGTGAATGATTCAGAACAGTAAGAGCTATTCAACTTCGATTGTTATCTTATCAGAACAGAGGATTAGCAGAAGCTCGTCTTGATTTTCTTGAATTCTTGGTAAAGAAATACTGAAGGGTAATTTCTGTCGCAGGTCCAAAATCAATGAGTTGTGAGTCAATAACATCCGTAGTACTTAAGTCATAGCTTATCCCTATGTTGAGAGAGGCACTTCTGAAACCTGCGTAAAAAATGAATGAATCTTTCCATTTGTGCCAAACTCCAAAGGCAATTTTCATCCCAGTATTAGAGGTTACAAACCGCCTCGTATCCTGGAGATCATAGGCAATCGTTCCACCTGCATTAAATCTAACAAAACCATTGGAATAGGTTCCCAAAATAGTAGGCAGAAAGTCAAATGACCTGAATCTAAATTCAAATCCACCGTGATATTTATACAATACATCTAATCTGGCTTCTTCATCTGAGCCCAGGAAAGAGTTTTTAGGCCTGTTGATGTTATTCACGGCAATACCTGAAAACGCACTGTATCGGTATGTGTGAAAGTTTCTCTCAATATTCCAAAAATACATAGCGCCGAGATTGACAACAGGGTAACCTGGACTTTGACTAAAACCATCGATAAAGGGTACAGGTAAAGAGGAATCAAAAAAACCGCTTCCACTCAGAAAAGGGTTATATTGGCTACCCCATTGCTGACTGTTTAAATCAAAACGCATCTGTTCAAATCCACTCTGTACAGATAATATAATTGTTTCCTTGCCTCTAACCGGCCCTACTTGTATATTGTGCGCATAGTTCACGAAAACACCAACAGTTTTAATACCACCTTCAGGGCCTGCACTATTGGTATAACCCAATATTCCGATTCCGCCGTTAGGCATCCCAATAGATCTTTTTTTCTTCACTGGTAAGATGAGAGAAGCTTGACTGAGGTCATTGATAAATCGCTCATCACTATCCGGGTTACCTGAGATCTGTCTTCTGTATCCAACATGAAAAGACGGAGTTGAATAGATTCCTGCAATAGCCGGATTTAGGTGCAATGAAGCAGAGTAATACTGAGAAAACTGTACTTGTTGCGCATGAGAATCAATTGCAGTAATGCAAACAAAAATAGCTATCAGAATATAGAAAAAAATCTTTCTCATCTTATCAAGTATATTGATCTCTGTTCATTTATCTCCTGACCACTCTCCAGCTTATACTTTATTGTATAATAGTATAAACCGCTGGGTTCTTCATTGCCATTGTTTTGATTGGTACCGTCCCAACCCACCTGATTAGCTTCCAAAAAATCATTCGTCTCGTATACCAATACATTGAACCTATTGAAAACTCTCAATTCAAAGTCCTGATTTACTACTCTGAAACCAAAAACTTTAAAGCTTTTATTATCTTCATCAATTGCATTAGGAGAAAAAGCAGTTGGAATGTAGACACCACCTTCTTCGGACAAAATAGGTGCATAACCGATTGCCACAAATTTTGTATCATCCGTAGGAATTTTAAGATATTCTTCGGCAATAATTCTGCCTGATGGACCAAAAGGAGCATCCCAATTCGTTAATTCAGAAACTCCAAGTGTTCTAAAAAACTCTTCATCTGCACTCCTTTGAAGGACAACAGGCGATTTGGAGTCAGCATTGATATCATTTTGAATAGTGAAATTCTCAAAATCAACATCTTCAAACTCCATTGATAATAGGATACTGTCAAGAGATCCATCCTCCAAATTGATTTGCCAGATCGCATGATCTGACACGCCAATCACATCATCTTCGTTGGGTACTACCGGTACGGCCGCCGGAGCTGAAGAAGAAACACGCAAACTGACATTTATCCCTCGGATATCATCCATCGAAATAGGTGTAAAAACGCCATTATTGCCGATGGGATAATATTTGAATCCAGTACCCATTTGAATCAGGCTGCCATCAAAATATGAATCCTGACTTCCCCCGATTGCTTCTGCGTCAGATTCTATGATAAAATTAGTAGTTTCAGTAGGCTTGATGATCCCATTGATAAACTCAACAGAATTCAAGATCCTAATTGTATTACTCTCAAGGACTAACTCATTTGATATACCATTCATGGTTAAAGTGTTGATATCAAAATTTGTGCTAATAAGTCTCTGAACCCCATTCCCGTTGAAAGAAAGCTCACCGAGAGCTGTATTAAAAATACTGGCATTAGTCAAATTCGCGTACAAGCTTATTGTACCCATGTTTTCTATCATGCCATTATTCTCAAGGTCTCCACCAACCTGCAAATCAACACCTTCCTGTATAAAAATAGCGGCGTTTTCCTGCAAAAACAGATTTTGTCCATTTACGACATAGACGGAAAACACTAAAACCAGAGCCAACAATATTGATTTACTTCTTCTCATCGGCTTTCTTGTTTTCGTTTGCATTACCATTAATCAAACCCAGAACTGACTTAATCTGATCAATATCTGACTTGATTGCATTATTCTCAGCTTTCAGGGAGTTGATTCTGGTATTTTGATTTTTTAAATTCTGATTCAACGAATCAATCATAGATTGCTGTTCTTTAATAGCCTGTAAAAGAATAGGAGTTAATTCTCTGTAATTCACAGCGTAGTAACCATCTTTATCAACCTCTACCAAATCCGGGAAGACTTTTAATAAATCCTGTGCGATTACTCCATATTGTAAATCAGTTGAAAAATTCTTTGTAGGGAACTCTTCGTTTCGATGATAGTAAGTAACTCCTCTCAATTCTAAAATTTTTGCCAGAGCCTCCGGAATTTCTAAAATATCTTTTTTATATCTGGCATCAGAAGCAGAAACGCCATCCTGGACTACCACCCACTCACTTCCATCCCACTTCATTACATCATCAAGAACAGCTGAATTTTGAGCAATCTTATCTAGTGTAATGGCATCTGCAGCAATTTTGCTACCAGAGACCGCATCTGAAGCAATTTTACTTCCTGTAACAGCGTCGTTGGCAATCTTACCAGAAGTAACAGCATCGTCAGCGATCTTATTAGTCGTCACTGCATCATTGGCTATTTTGCCTGTAGTGACACCATCATCTGCCAGTTGTGTAGTACCGATTCCTCCAGCTACTACATTCAAGGCATCTGTTGTAATCTCTATCGTTGTACCGTCTACATTCGCATCAATCACTCCGGCATTGTCTACCAAGCCATCACCTGCGATTCCCGCAAGGTTAGCCTCGATATCGTCTCCGTTGAACTGTAACCCTGTGCCTAGATTAACCTCTAAAGAACCATCCGCATTCTGTCCCAGTCCCGTTCCCGCAACATCTGAATTTACTTTCGTTCTGTCTACCGCGTCGTTGGCCAGCTTACCTGTTGTGACATTTAAATCCCCAATTTTATTGGTTGTGACATTCCCATCTAAAATATTTACAGTTTCAACAGCGTTATCAGCCAGCTTTGCGTTCGTAACTGCATCTGTATTTAATTTATCAGTAGTCACATTTAAATCGGCAATTTTATCGGTCGTGACTGCATCGTTACTGATGGTTAAAACACCCGTATTACTCAAAGTCGCATCACCGCTAATCAGCCTTTCAACAGCCTGATTTGAAACATCACCCAAATAAATCCTGCCATCCTGTAGACTATTGATATCTGCTACTTCCGAATCTACATATGTCTTTACAGCTTGCTCAGTTGGCAGTGACTGATCGCTATTCCCTGACAGAGTTCCATCTGTAATGATGTTGTTCACGTTTTGACCTGTCAGACCAAATTGTAATCCGTTTGTTTCATTTAATGTAGTTAAACCCGAAACGGTCAAATCATCTCGCAGAATTGTCCCTCCACTAACATCAAGTTCGCCTGATAATATCGAATTATTGGTTACACTTAATTGATCTCCAACTGTCAGACTACTTCCTACTGTCACATCTCCTAAAGAATTGATAGTTTGCGATTGTATATTCCCACTGTTGTCAATTGAAGAGGTAGTGGTAGATCCTGTTACGTTGAGAGTTCCCAAAGACGCAGAATTAGTAACATTTAAGCCTCCGTCTGAAGTGATATTCAAAGCTTCCGTGCCTTCAATAATCAAATCACCCTCTGCGCTGCTAGTGGTAATGGTATTGCCTGATAGGTATGCTTCCTGTAAGTCTTTGTCATCTATTTCATTATCGACATAGGTTTTCACCGCATTGGCTGTAGCCAGAGAGGTATTACTGTTGTCAGTAGCAATATCATTACTGATAGCTTCAACAGCCTGACCTGTATTGTCAAATAGGAGGCTACCTTCAATGTTGATGTTTTCTCTAAAGTTTGCCAGCTCCTCCGAATTTAAGATTCCTCTTACATTCGTATTAACTCCTGAGCTACTAAGATTGACAATCCCTCCTGCTGACAAATTATTATCTACTGACAGACTATTGCTAATGCTTACTCCACCATTATTCTGCAATTGAATCTGATTGTTACCAGTCACTACAAAATTACCACTGGTAACGTCCAGGTCATCGCCTTGTACTGCATTATCCTGGATAGTTGTAACCCCTGTATTATCAATCTCAATATCACCGCTGACAGTCACACTTTGAATAGTAGTACCATTTCCAATCAGGATTCTTGAATCCCCACTAGCATCCAATTCTGTAGCTTTATCTGTTGCATCACCCACGAAAATTCGTCCTTGTGTTAGGTCATTACTGGCATCTACCTGATCATCAACATAAGATTTAGTAGCGGCATCCTGAGCATTATCTGGATTACCAAGGTTTGTAATTTTAACACCTGCCAAATCGATATCAACTTCCGGATCACCAAACCCTGATAAAGGGATATCAAGTTTATCCAAATCTTCATTTTTAATAGTACCGTTTAAAATTTCATCGGTAGTAACAGCATCTAGCGCTAATTTATCATTGGTTATTCCTTCGTCCTTCACATTAAGCTGGTCGGCTGTGATCTCAATTGTTGTGTTATCAACTCCTACATCAAAAATGCCTCCGTTATTAACTAATCCATTACCAGCCAGCGTTGTCAGGTCTACTTCCAAATCATCGCCATTTAGCAGCAGTCCATTTCCAAGATTAACAAGCAGAGAACCATCTGAGTCCTGCCCTAATCCGCTACCAGCAACGTCAGCATTCACTTTCGTTCTATCGATCGCATCATCTGCAATTTTCGCTGTAGTTACATTTTGATCATCAATATCTTCAGTTTTCACCTCACCATCGAGAATCTTATCAGTTGTGACGGCATCTGCCGCTATTTTGGGGTTTGTAACTGAAAGCGCTGAAAGATCTTCTGTTAAGATAGTTTCGTTTAAAATCTTATCTGTGGTAATTGCATCTGCAGCAATCTTTGCATTTGTCACATTTAAATTTCTTAGATCAGCAGTTGATACCTCTCCATCTTGAATTTTGCTGCTGGTAACTGCATTATCTGCAATTTTGGCTTCTGTAATCCCTGCATCCTTTACCTGTGCCTGATCAGCAACGACTTCAATTGTCACATTATCGGGATTAAAATCAATTTGACTTCCATTGTCTACCAATCCATCACCTGCTACCGCGTCAAAGTCCAAAGTCAATTCATCATCTACGATCTGGATTCCATCTGATACATTTACCCTCAAGGCACCATTCGACTCTTTCCCTAGTCCGTCTCCTGCAACATCTTCATTTACTTTCGTTCTTGTAACCGCGCCGTCAGCAATTTTTACAGATGTAATACCGCCATTGTTTACCTGAACTACATCGCTGTCAATTATCAGAGAGCTGTTATCCACATTCACGTCGAGCAAGTTTCCGCTCGAGCTCTCAACCAATCCATTACCTGCGATAGCATTCAAATCCTGACGAATTTCATCTCCATCTATCACAATACCGTTTCCAACGTTTATTCTGAGCGCCCCGGAAGATTCCTGCCCCAAACCAGGACCAGCAACGTCACTGTTTAATTTAGTTCCTGTCACCGCCTGATTGACAATCTTATCCGTAGTAATAGCATCATTGGCGATATCCTGAGTAATAATGGTACCATCTGCAATTTTTTCGGTGGTGATCGCACCATCTAAAATCTTGGCATTTGTCACACTTTCATTGGCTAAATCTGCCGTAATAATAGTTTCGTTTAAAATTTTGTCTGTAGTAATGGCATTTTCAACTATCTTATCTCCTGTGACGGAAGCATCAGCCAGGTCTTCCGTAATGATCGTATTATTGATGATCTCAGTAGTTGAGACGACGTTATCATTTAAAGTGACAGATGCCGAAGATCCATTATTAGTGAGCGTAACATCACCTACAACGGGTAAACCTTCAGCAGTGTTAGTTGCATCCCCCACAAAAATGTTATTATTTGCCAAACGAGCATTCAGTAATTCATTACGATTGAGCCAGGTAACATCACCGTCAGCGTTAATGGATAAGATTCTGTTGGTAAACCCTTCAGGATCAATTTTTTCAATCTTGATCGTTCCGTTTGCGATATCCTCATTGATAATTGACAGGTCTTCAATATTGGAGGAATTAATCAAAACCGGAACTTCAGTTGCTCCGGTGACGATCCCTTTTTCGTTTACTGTAAACTGGACGATAGAAAACTCATTTCCATATGAGCCGGCGGTAACTCCTGAATTTCGAAGTTTGCTGTTTGAGACAGCTTCATCAGCGATTTTTGAATTTGTAATTGCATTATCTTCAATCTTAGATTCCGTAACTGCACCATCTCTTATCTTGCTGGTTCCCACGGCATCAACAGCAATTTTTGAGGCTGTTACTGCTCCAACTCTAATAGTAGGATTTGGGTAAGATCCAGTAAGATCACCGTTAGGTGAGGTGATCATAAAACCATTGAAAATCCCCAATCCCTGTTGCCAGCCATTGTCAAGCCATCTAAGAAACCTGTTTAAGTTAATATCGTAAACAATAAGACCATTGTCATCAGGAGTAAGTATGGGAGCCATTGCATCCCTCTGCATTGTAGTGAGGCGTGGCACAAGAAAACCCTGATTACCATTTGGAGAATGAAGTTCCAATACAGCGTTTTCGTTGGGGTTTGATGTGTTAATACCTACAGAATTACTCTGAGAATAGACGGTAGAAAATGAAAAAGTAATAACCAGAGCTAGTAGTAGTGATTGAATATAATATCTCATGACCTATCAGAAGTTGAAGTAAACCAACTTTACTAAATTGTTTAGTAGCTTAAAAATAACTAAGATTGTCGCAAAACATGGTATATATATCTGATTATCGACGAAATAAGTGAATTAGTCGTCAAAAAATAATGTTCAATATAAACATACTTACATTTGTAGATTATCATGCAATTCACATCATATGATAACATTCGTGCAGAGTTTGATAAAAGTTGATGGATATGCCCAAACAAGTAACTTTTAACACAGAAGAAACACTGGATCGTTTGGTTCCTTTATTTATAGAAAAAGGCTATAATGGTACTAGTATGCAGGATATCGTAGATGCTTCTCAATTGAACAGGTCCAGCATTTACAATTCTTTTGGCGATAAACAGGCCCTATTTTTGTCTGTTCTCGAAAGATATGCAGGCAGACAGCTAAGGTTGAAAGAAGAGATTTTAAAACTGGATGAAAATGCTTTGATTGCCTTGAAGAAGTTCTTTCTCAATTTGTTTCTAAAGCCAGTAAATCCTTGTGAGGTAAATGGTTGTTTGTTGACAAATTGTAGCCTGGAACTAGGTCAATCCGATAAAAGTGTACAGGAATTATTGCTCAACAGCAAAGAACTGATGATTTCAAATTTTGAGGAGGTTTTAAACATCGGCATCCAGCAGGGGACTGTTAAAAAGTCTCTTGATACACAAGTTTACGCACTTATACTATACAATAATCTACAAGGATTACGAGTCATTAATGGAGGAAAAACAGACGAAAAAAGTACTCAAATAATCATTAAAACCTTATTTGAAAAGATTTGATCTTTTTTTCAGTTTATTTGAAACGATCGTTTCAATATTCCCGTTAGCACTGATATAATTTTTAACAATCAAACAGAAAGATGAGTAGATTTAAAGGAAAAAACGTTCTTGTAACGGGTGGAAATAGTGGTATTGGATTAGAAACAGTGAAGCTTTTCTTAAATGAAGGTGCAAATGTTGTATTCACTGGTAGAAGGCAGGAAGCATTAGATCAGGTTTCCGGAGAACTTAGTGGCAATTTTTTGGCAGTAAAAGCTGATGCAGCCAGTTTAAGTGACAGCAAAAACCTCATTGAACAGGCAACAGCAAAGTTCGGTAAAATTGATATCGCCTTCTTGAATGCAGGGGTGGCATTTTTTCAACCGATGGCTGAAATAACTGAAGAGCACTTCGACGAAATTTTTAACATTAATGTAAAAGGACCGTTTTTTACCATCAAAGAGGCAATACCTCAAATGAATGAAGGTGGAGTTATCATTTCAAACACCTCAATTGTGAATCAAAAAGGTTTTGAAGGAGCAGGTGTATACTCCGCATCCAAGGCAGCATTAAGATCAGCGACTCGTGTATTAGCCTCGGAGTTATCATCTAAAAACATCAGAACTGTCAGTGTGGCTCCAGGTCCCATAGAAACTCCTATTTATGGAAAAATGGGCATGCCGGAAGAGGTGGTTAATGAAATGGGTTCTTCTTTTGCACAATCCGTACCCTTAAAGAGATTTGGTAACTCCGCAGAAATTGCAAAAACTGTACTTTTCCTTGCCTCAGAAGATGCTTCGTTTATAAATGGTGCTGAGGTACCGGTAGATGGTGGACTCAGTCAGGTTTAAGACTTTTCATAAGTGGTGATAATTAATCATCCGCTGATAATCAATTCAGTTATAGTAAGCTTGATCATATTTTGGTCAGGCTTTTTTTTATCCAAGAATTCTCGTGCTTCCTCTGCCTAATTCAATCGTTCGTCTAAATTCACTTACAGAGCATCTCATTTTTTTCCTATTCCCAATTCTATTCCGTAAAATAGCGTATGATTAAACTGATATACCGCTAACAATTACTTTTGACAAAGTATAAAAAGCAATAAAAGTATAAAAATTAATATAAAATGGAACTCAGTTTAAACTTGAACAAACCTTATGAAATAAGCTAATTACACACCCTTCATATCTAGCAGCTATTCAGTGTTATCAGCCAGTAACACTTTACTTTACTTACATTTTAAAACACATTTTAACACTATAAGAATTATGGCGGACTTAAACGTATTAATGGTTGTAGATACTAAAAACATCGCACAGAAAGTAGTCAATGGAGAGTATGTTGGCAATCTTGACAAAACAGTATTTCTAATGGATGACAATGGTGATCCGGAGGGAAGCGATGACTTTACAATTACATGCAATCCAGATGATTTAGTGCAATTTAGAATTACGGCAGTTGACCAAACGACTGGCATCCAATTTGCAGTATTTTCTTGGGTAGAAAGTCAAGAAGTCAACAACTTTGTAAAGCTACCATCGTTGGAAAATGGTTGGTGTTCAGAAACTCAGAAAGGAACCATCGAAACTGAAGATTTCCTGATTTATTTTACTATAGAGGGTAAAAATCAAATATTTAGATTGGATCCTCAAATACAGATAAAATCGGGAGGATAAATCACAGCATAAAACTTTTCAAATATTTTTAAATTTTTAATGAGTGAGCTGCTCAATTAATTATTTTAATAATTAATTGATGTTATATCACTCTGTAGTTTAATGGAATTATTACTAATTTTAATAGTTAGAAAATTATGGCGGACATTAATGTAACAATGACAGTAGATACTGTTAAACTTCAAGGCACTGGAGGAACTCCTGCAAATTCATGTATTTTATCTGATGATAATGGCGATACCCCCGGTGGAGAAACCTTTGAAATTGATGCTACCTCAGGGCAGACAGTTCAATTTACGATTACTGCAAAAGATAATACGACAGCAGTTAGCTTTGTTGACTTTATATACGAGGGGGGAATTTCGACGGTATTCAATCCTTTACCTTCTTTATCAAATAATTGGACCGGAACAGCAACAGGAACTGTTGGTCAAAGCGAAAGCTATTATATAGATTTTAATGTAGCAGGTACGCAATATAGACTTGATCCACAGATTCAAATTAAATCCGGTGGTTAGACCTATTAGACCTAATCAATATATGGGAGCAATATTATTTTATTGCTCCATATTCTTCATTCCATTAAGTCTAATTGGGCAAGATCAAAGTTTTGCTGATAGTCTGAAAGTAGAGCTACAAACAAATAAAGAATTTCCCAACTATGACTCTACTTCGCTGTCCTTACTTTGGGATATCTCTTTCAATGAAACCAACCCTGAAGAAAAGCTTAAATACAGTGAACAACTAACTGAATTGGGGATAAAACTTAGTGATTCAATTAGCATTTATCGAGGTATATATCAGAAGGGAAATGCTTATAAATTAAAGGGAGAACTTATCAAATCTGCGCAAACCTTCCTCAAAGCATCTGCTTTTGCAAAAAAAATGAATTATACCAAAGGTGTTGGGCATTCATTTGTTTCTTTGGCTGATATATATGCCTTACAAGGGAATCATAATAACTCGATTAGTTACTATAACAAAAGTATTGAAATTCTTACTGTGTTGAATGACTCAATAGGTTTAGCAAGTGCTTTTCTAAATACAGGCTATGAATATTATTTGATTGAAGAATATGACTCTGCTTTATCATATTATGATAGATCAAAAGACCTTTTCGCCCATTTGAATTATGCCATTGGAATAGCATACAATATAGGTAATACAGGTCTCGTTCATGCTAGAAAAAATCAGAACAAACTAGCTGAAAAGAGAATAAATGAAGCTATTGCTATTCTTCAAAAATATGGAGATTCTTACAGCATTACCGAATTTCAGATAGAAATGGCTAACATATACATATTAGCCGAAAATGCATCAGCATTTGCGTTGAAGTACTATAAAAATGCTCTAAGCACCTCAATTCTAAACAATTACAAAGAACGAATCAGAGACGCCAGTCTAAAACTCTCAGAGCTATATCAATCATCCGGGGATTTCAAAAGGGCCTACCTGTATCAAAGTCAATACATTGCTTACAGGGATAGCATTAACAATGAGGAAACGATCAGGCAAATGGCAGACCTCCGAACGGACTATGAAGTCGGTCAAAAACAAGCTGAACTTGAGTTGGTAGAAGCTCAGCAAGAAGCTGAAAGAGAAAGAAGTTACATCATTGGTGGAGCCTTATTGGCCGTACTTATCCTAATAGGAATCATTGCTTACATTCAGTATAAGAGTAGCAAACAAAGAAAAGCTACTAACATTCAGCTTGCCGCGCAAAAACAACAGCTAGAGCGACTCAACCAAACAAAAGATCGGTTTTTTTCTATTATTTCTCACGATTTAAGAGGTCCTGTCAACGCATTTGCAGGAATCTCCAAGTTGATCAAAATGTACCTTAGAAAAGGAAAAGTAGAAGAGATCAACGATATGGCGGAAGACATTGACGAGTCTGCAGGAAGGCTATCCAGCCTACTAGACAATCTGCTGGAATGGGCTGTGCAACAGCAAGGCCAATTTCCCTACACGCCGGAAAAAATCAATTTCAACAAGATCACCAAAGAACTGGAAGCTACTTTCGAGACTACCGCATCAGGAAAAGAAATCCACCTGCATAGTAAAATAGAAGAAGACATCATTCTTTTTGTTGATAAAAACAGCGTGACTACCATTTTCAGAAACCTGGTCGGAAATGCACTTAAATTCACTCCTGAAGGTGGTGAGGTATTTTTTGACGCCAAGCTCCAGAATGAGTCAGTGCTGTTAAGTGTAAACGATACGGGAGTTGGTATACCTAAAGAAAAATTTGACAAGCTTTTCACTTTGAGCGAAAATAAAAGCACATGGGGAACAGCAGGTGAAAAGGGGCTTGGGCTTGGCTTACAACTAGCTTATGAGTTCACCGAAATGAATAAAGGGGCCATCACTGTCGAAAGTACCGAGGGCAAAGGAACCAGCTTTATTGTAGAATTACCGTTGTTCGAAAAATCAGGCAAAAAAAATGAGGCAACTACAGTGTAGTACCCCATATTAGTTCTTTCCGAACTGATCTCTTACAGATTAGGAATCACCAATTCCTGATCAGGGTAGATCAAATCAGCGCTTTTCAACTTATCGGTATTCGCTGCAAAGATTTCTTTATACTTCATAGCATCTTTGTAATAATGCTTGGCAATCTTACCTAAAGTTTCACCGCTTTTCACCACATGTCTGTGATAGACTGATGTATCTTCCACTTTGATATCAGCTTCTATATCTGTAGGGTTTTCACCTCCGATTTCCTTGATTTTATCCCACATGAGATTCTTCTCATATTGTGTTTTTGCAGTTCCTCCGATTTTCAAAATAATCTCGGATTCTTCTACATAACCATCCTTCACTTCCAGCTCCTGACCTAAGTCTAATACAGGCTGGTATTTTAACTTAATAGACATAATAAATTAAGATTTGTTTGATCTACAATTAATACTTTATTGTGCACTTTTCCAACAAATTAATTTTAATTTTTAACGAAGAAAAAATCCACTAAAGAAAAGTGAACTCCGCCTTACCGCCGATTTATCTGAAAATTAATTAGTTTTGGTAAAACCCCTAATTAAATCTATTTAAAATTTATCTCAATGAAATGGAGAGGAAGAAAAGGCAGTACTAATGTAATCGATGGCCGCAGAGGAAGTGGTGGTTCCAGGTCCAGAATTCCCGGAGGTGGCAAGTCCAAAATGGGTATTGGAGTAATCGTTGTTATCCTAATAATTTCCTGGATTACAGGACAAAATCCATTGAATTTCATCGACCTTAATGATGTTGTTGGCAGTGGAGATAATTATGCTCAACAATCAGCAGGTAATTACGTTGGTAGTGCCGAAGATGACGAACTTTTTGAATTCGTAAAAGTGGTACTGCAAGAAACAGAAGATTACTGGAATCGGGCGTACAAAAACCAACTTGGAAGAAATTATCAGGAGCCTAAACTTTACGTTTTTGACGGAACCGTTACATCAAGGTGTGGCAGAGCTTCGGCAGCCTCAGGACCGTTTTATTGTCCGGCAGATCAGACCATTTACCTCGATCTGAGCTTTTTCAGAGAATTAAGGGATCGATTCAAAGCTCCGGGTGACTTTGCAATGGCATATGTGATAGCACACGAAGTTGGCCATCACGTACAAAACCTGCTGGGAACTATCAAACAGGTAGACAGCCAGCGAGGTAAAATCAGTCAGGCAGCTTATAATGACCTTTCTGTAAGATTAGAGCTTCAGGCAGACTTTCTTGCCGGTGTTTGGGCACACTATGCGGACAGAACGAAGGATATTCTGGATGATGGAGATATAGAAGAGGCTTTAAATGCTGCCAATGCAATTGGTGATGACAGGCTTCAAAAGCAATCTCAGGGCTATGTAGTACCGGAGTCTTTTACTCACGGGACATCAGCTCAAAGGATGAGATGGTTTCGAAAAGGTTATGAAACCGGCGACCTGAATCAGGGCAATACTTTTAACACAAACATTCTTTAATTTTAGCACTATATTTAGCATAAAAACAATACACCATGGGACTTTGGGATAAATTAAAAAATGAATTTATAGACATCATTGAGTGGTTAGACGACTCTAATGATACTTTAGTATATAGATTTCCACGATATAATCAGGAAATCAAAAACGGTGCAAAGCTCACCGTAAGAGAAGGGCAATCAGCAGTATTCATTAATGAAGGGCAGGTAGCTGATGTTTTCGGTCCCGGAATGTATACACTTAACACGGAAAACCTTCCCATACTATCTACCCTGAAGGGTTGGAAATATGGTTTTAACAGTCCTTTTAAAGCAGAGGTTTACTTTGTTAGTACGAGAATATTCACTGATCAAAAGTGGGGTACCGGACAGCCGATCATGTTGTCTGACGATCGTTTTGGTATGATTGATATCCAGGCATATGGTACTTATTCTTTCAAAATAGAGAAGCCGGGGAAATTCATCAAAGAAATTGTTGGTACGGACGGACATTTCACCAGTGACGAACTGAGTGGACAATTGAGATCTCTGATCGTTACCAGATTTACAGACGCGGTAGGAGAATCTAAAATTCCAATAGAGATGTTCGCCGGACAAATCACTGAATTATCAGAGTTTGCCCACCAGGTGATGAGATTGGAATTCATGGAATATGGTCTTGAGCTTACAAAAATGCTGATTGAAAGCATTTCAATGCCAGAAGAGATCAAAAAAGAGATTTACGATTACAGCAGACTCAATAAAATTGATTTAAACAAACTAGCGCAATTCAAAGCTGCACAGGCAATGGAAGCAGCTGCAAACAATCAGGGAGGCGCAGGCGAAGGTATGGGCATGGGTATGGGCTTTGCAATGGCCAATCAAATGGGGCAGATGTTTAATCAGCAACAAAATACCGGCCAGCAAGGTGGCTCACAGGGAGCTCCCGCACAACAAGCTTCTGGAGGAGCAGGTGCACCACCCCCAATCCCACAACAATCACAGTATTTCGTAGCGGTTAATGGTCAACAGACAGGACCCTTTGATATGAGTGTGATAACTCAAAAAATCCAGTCTGGTGAAATCTCCAGAGAATCGTTGGTTTGGAAACAAGGAATGAGCAACTGGGATCAGGCCGGAAATGTCGGCGAAATTTCCGGTTTATTCGGTGCAGTTCCTCCACCAATCCCGGGAGCATAAATAGATTAATAAAAGCTTAAAAACTTGCATGAATCCGAATCATTTTATGGATCATGTAAGTTTAACTTGGTATGAACAAACAACACACCATCAATTGCGTCAATTGTGGAGCCGATGTCTCCTTTAAACCAGGTACTACTTCATTAGTATGTGATTACTGCGGTACAAAAAATGAAATTCCCATTGCGGAATTTGAAATAAAAGAACTGGACCTGAATGAGTATCTAAAAATTGATCAGACACCTAAAAAACTGAAATTAGAAACAATTACCTGCCCGGGATGTGGTGCTATCGAAACGATGGATGCTGATAAATCCTCCTCTTTTTGTGCTTATTGTGGCACTGCACTGGTTTCAGGTAAAGCCCAGGCAGATGAAATTCTTTCTCCTGACTATCTGCTGCCTTTCAAACTAGATAAAAGGCAAGCATTAAAAAGAGCCTCAGACTGGCTAAGAGGCAACTGGTTTGTTCCTTCAAAACTGAAAAAAGATGCCATTAGCTACACACATTTTAAAGGTGTATACCTCCCGTATTGGACCTATGATGCAGACACCCACACACAATTTACCGGTCAAAGAGGTGATACCTATTATGAAGAAGTAAGGAGAGGTGATAAAGTACAGCGAATAGCCAAAACCAGGTGGTCAATTGCCTTCAGAGGAAATGTCAACCATTTTTTTGATGATATTTTAATCCCTGCAACGACCTCTCTGGAAAAGAAATACCTGGAGAAACTCGGCCCCTGGGATCTGCAGAATCTTGTACCATTTCATGAAGATTTTCTAAGAGGATTTATAACAGAAAAGTTTAAAATTGGTCTTAAAGAGGGCTTTCTGAAAGCTAAAAGCAGAATGGAAGCTGCTATTGCTCAAATGGTGAGGCAGCAAATAGGAGGCGATAAACAGAGAATTATTAGTCAGGAAACACAATACAACAGTCTGAAATTCAAGCACATCCTGCTACCAGTATATGTATCTTCATTTTTATATAAAGGCAAAAAATATCAATTTATCGTCAACTCCAGAACGGGCGAGGTGCAGGGACAAAAGCCATTGAGCAAAGGAAAGATCGCACTGGTTGTATTTGGGGTTCTTCTAGTAATAGCAACCTTATACTTTCTATCACAGAAGTAATATTGAGACAGGTACTTTCGATACGTGAAAATATCAAAATGCAACAAACAATAAATATCTCCCGTAGAATATTGTAACTTAAGAAGTTATAATTCATGAAAGCAAGTACCAATTATACCAAAGCAGTACATATTTGTATCTATCTGAATATTAAGGAATCAGAACTTATCAACTCGACAGAACTCGCAGATAGCGTAAAGACTAATCCGGTGGTGATCAGAAGATTGGTTAGCACCTTGCGAAAACACAACATTCTGGGTAGTATTCCCGGAGCAACCGGTGGTTTTTTCCTCAAGAGAGATGCCAAAGAAATCTCCTTATGGGACATCTATCTGGCAACCCGGGAAGAAGAGTTTTTCAAAAGACCTAAAGTAAATCCCGAGTGTCTGGTCAGTAGTAACCTAGCTGTTTTACTCCATGACAGCTCCGTTGCTGCGGAACTTTCCATGAAAAATGAACTGAATAAAGTTTCGATAAGCGATTTATCTAAGAACCTGGCAGCAATATTGAAAAATGAAGGCATTACCGAAATGGTCGATAGTTAAAAGCACTTATTAAGTAACCCTAACCATCATCAAGCAATTGTCCATTTGCATTCAATAATCCATCTGATTGTCACCCCGTCAAAATGTATCGAAAACTATCCCTGCTAATTTCGTTGATTTGACTTCAACTGGAATGATCTGACAAAACCGAAACAGGTTATTCCATCATTCACTATTAATTCAAGTTTGTAATCGTTCCTGATTGATCGCTTGATGACAAGACGTACTTTATCAGCAAGTCATAATATTCACCCGATCATCTCTTTATTAATTTGCAGAATGATCAACCTGTCGTAAATCTACTGACTTAGTTTTCACCTGGCCTCTATCAATAACTAATCTCCCAAATTCTGACATTGAGCTTCCTATGTGGTTTATCTACTTATTTTATATTGATGGATTTACAGCTTAACAGGACATAATGCAACAACTATTTCTCAACTCGTTAAAAAATAAATAGAAATTAAACTAACTGATTTTCAGTTACTTAAAAATAAATCTAGAAAAAATCAATAATTTTTGAAACTTTTAAAGTTACTATTAAGTACATTACTATATGTAACAATTAAAGAAACAATTAAAAAATTACATATCATGTCAAATTTAAAAGTATTATCAAGAGAAGAAGTTGGTCAGGAAACACAAGGCGTTTTTGATGCATTGAAACAAAAAGTAGGGATGGTTCCTAACTTATATGCAGCAACAGCTAATTCACCCAAGGCACTGAACGCACTTTTAACACTGGGAGACAATTTAGGTGGTGGCCAGTTTTCAGGAAAAGAAGTTGAAGCTATCGCACTAGCAGTTGGTGAAGCAAACAGTTGTGACTATTGCTTATCTGCTCACACAGCAATCGCAAAAATGAATGGTTTCAGTGAAGAAGATACATTGGAATTGAGAAAAGCAGAATCTTCAGATGACAAACTAAGGGCTTTAACTCAGCTTGCAAGAGAAATTACAATCACAAGAGGTAAACCAGCACCGGAATTCATCAGCAATTTCCACAATGCAGGTTATAATGCAGCAGCATTAGCAGAAATCATTGGTTATGTAGCACAAAATACTTTCACTAACTACATCAATCACATTGCTGACACGCCAATTGACTTTCCATTGGCAAAGAATATTTCAAATGAATCAATCGCGTAAGCGAATAATAAATCAATACATATCACAATAATTTTATTACATATAGAATCATGAAAAAAGTAATTTTCACCTTCGTAATTGCAGTTCTATTTTTAGGAGCAACGAGTGCAATCGCACAAAACAGTGACGCTAAAGTCGTTAAATTAACCCAGGTTGAAGGTAAATTCAACAAAGAAAAGCTAACGCTTAAGCCTGGTGAGTACATCTTTGAAGTAAAAAACAAAAACGTTGAGAGAGCAGTAGGTTTGGTTGTAGCTCCTGCCAATGAAGATGGAAAAGCTGGTGCGCATATCAAAGAAGGATATTTAGCTAAAACAATTGAAAAGGGTGAAACTTCAAGATCTCAGGTAGTTACGTTAGAGCCTGGCGTTTACAAATACTTCTGCCCGCTCAACCCAACTCCGGAATATACCATAGAAGTTAAAGAATAGCATAGTGTAGATTTTGTGTTTCCCTTGCGAGAATTCGATAAGATCAAATTGTAGAAAGTGTGAAGTGGTTACTGGTTTTTTGATCCGAATTTCATAGAGCAAGGTTATCTAAATCAATCCTGATGAAAATTTCAGGGTTGATTTTTTTATTTAAAAGTTTTCCTCTTCCTGAAATTGTCAAATGATATTTTTGGGACTAAATTGCACACATGGAAAACTTCGTTGTTTCAGCGAGAAAATACAGACCTCTTGGTTTTCAGGAAGTAGTAGGTCAGGAGCATATCACTACTACCTTACAGAATGCTATTAAAAGCAATCACCTTGCACAGGCGTTGTTGTTTTGTGGCCCAAGAGGTGTAGGTAAAACTACATGTGCCAGGATTCTGGCAAGAGAAATCAACGAATTCCATGCAGATAATCCTCTTGAGACGAATAACAATCTCAACATCTATGAACTGGATGCGGCCTCCAACAACTCTGTTGACGATATCAGAAATCTGATCGATCAGGTAAGGTATCCACCTCAACAGGGAAAGTATAAGGTCTATATCATAGATGAGGTTCACATGCTCTCGACGGCTGCTTTCAACGCCTTTCTAAAAACGCTGGAGGAGCCACCTCCATATGCCATTTTTATTTTGGCTACTACTGAAAAGCACAAGGTAATTCCTACTATCCTATCCAGGTGTCAGATTTACGATTTCAACAGAATTGAAATCACCGATATGATCGGGCAGTTGAGAAAAATAGCTGAAAGCGAAGGTTTGGAAGTGGAGGAAGAAGCACTCCACTTAATTGCTCAAAAAGCTGACGGTGCGCTAAGGGATGCATTGTCAATATTTGATCTGATCGTTACTTTTTCTTCTGAAAAGAAAATAACCTATCAAAATACGATCAAAAACCTCCACATCCTTGATTATGACTATTATTTCAAGGTAACTCAGCTATTGATGGAGGAAAATCTGCCGAATACGCTGCTGACATTCGACGACATTCTCAAAAATGGCTTTGATGGTCATAATTTTATAGTGGGTTTAGCGGAACACTTTAGAAACCTGCTGGTCTATAAAGACGAGGTAACCATTCAGCTATTGCAGGTTGCTGAAAATGTGAAGACCAGATATGCCGAGCAGGCAAAACAGGCGAGTGTCTCGTTCCTTCTAACCGGAATCAACTTGCTAAACCAGTGCGATATCCAATATAAAGGCAGCAAAAACCAAAGGCTGCACGTTGAAATCTGCCTGATGAAACTGGCTAATATCAACAATGCTATCAAACTAGCGAGCAACGGTAATTCCGCTGCTAAAAAAAAAATGACGGACCAGTAGTAGAAAGAGGCAGCACTTCCCAATCGGGTAATAACAACAAAGATTCTATTATTACCCAGGGCATGGCTTCTTCCCCAAAAACGGGTAATAATCTTAGCAAAAAAGCAAATCCTGATTTACTTAAAAAGCCTAAGCGGGAGACTCCCAGCATCAATCTAAATTCTTTCACGGAGGAAGAAGAAGCTAAGGAGGAGGTAAAAGAAGAAACTAAGGATATCCAGTTGCGGGAACCTTTCGATGAGCAGAAATTAAAAACGGTTTGGGATCAGTATTGCGAACTGAGAAAATCTCAAAATGCCAGTGAAATGGAATTGCTCGTTCTTTCTAAACCCAGAAAGTTACTCGATGATTTCCTGGTAGAATTGTACCTGTCAAGTCCTTTGGAAACCAGTATTCTCGAAAGAGCAGAGCTGGAGTTTGTCAAATACATGCGAATTAACCTGAAAAATGGTGGTTTTAAGATAAAGGCGATTATCAAAGAGGTCGCTGCTAAAGACAAGCTCTACACTGACAGAGATAAATATGAGTTTATGGTGAAACAAAACCCAAACCTGAAGAAATTGAAAGATGAATTGGGGCTGGATTTTGAATTTTAAGTAATAATTATGAATCAAAGAAGAAAATACATTTTGATTGGTGTAGGAATCGGCATCATTCTGGGCTGGATTGTCGGTGGTCTCATCGGTTTCAGCACATATGGAATTGGTATTGGTGCTCTGCTGGGCATTTACATTGCAAATCACCTGGCGAAAGGTCGAGGATACTGAGACGCTTGTCTGTTCCATTATCTTTTATAAGTGTCGGCATGTTTACCCGACTTAATGAATCTACCTGACATTCGTTACGTTCATTGTTCTTGAAAGAATTACAATTTAATCATGAAGAGCAGAGGTAATTACAAATTGATCGGTTTATTGGCAGGTGTTGTTGCCGGAGCAATAGCAGGCTGGTTTCTTGGTATATACCCTTTCTTTGTTGCCTTAGGTGGCAGTATTGGCATAGGTGTAGGCAGCAGTCTCGCTTCAAGAAAATAGTATCAATGCAGCCTGGCAATGTGATGAAGGCATCCAATAATACCAATCTAAATACTCAGAAAATCCCGATCCGAGTATCAGTCAACAAAGTTAGATAGCTGTATATTTTTCGACCTTTTTTTCAAAAAATCATCATTGAAACTTAATCAGTTTTCAGTACAATCCCATCAGACAATTCAGTTCATCACAGCACGATTAAATAGTAGAAAAACAGTTTTCTGATCAAAGCTGATACACATATCTGGTAACAAATCGCAGGATTTTAATTCCCCAAATCCAAATCCCTGAAATCAGGGATATACGATACAGACTCATGCTATAGGTTTATCGGGTTATATTTGTTCATCATGATTAAAATAAAACTAAAGGTTTTTCTTACAGCATTTACAATAATCGTCGCTACTTCGTGCTGGTGCAATGCTGCTTTAGGCATCACTGAATCTCCCATCCAGCCTGTACTCGATTCCGTTAGTGCGAAAGAATACAAATCTGAGAGAATCAGATTGCTGAAGAGAGTCATCAGCCATTATGATTCTGTTGATCAAAAATTGACCATTCCTTATCTACAGCAGTTGATTCGTTTCTACGAAAGTGAGGACGAAATGCTAAATGCAGCAGATGGCTATTCCCAACTTGTGAGGGTTTTCTATTCCTTCAACGCATATGACAGTATCATTTTCTACGCTAAAAAAGCTGATAGCTTATACTTAAAACTTGGTACTGAAATAGCCGCAATTCCTGTGCGACATGAAATGGCCAGGGCTTACAACAGCAAAACGGATTTCTCCAAAGCACTGGAATCACACAAGCAAATCCTGGAGTTCTACAACAATCAGCCTGATGACTTTCCGAACAAACTCAGACGAATTGCGAATCAGAAGATTAACATCGCTCTGGCCTGGTATGAAATGGGATTCTATGAATTTGCAACAAACTACACAGTAGAATCACTAAAACTGATCGATTCTCATAAGCATTGGGGAGTTGCATTGAAGTGCTATGCATTGAAAGTGATGGGAATGATTTCATTAAAGGAAGGCGACTACCAGGAAGCACTCCAACACTTTACCGAAGCTAAACAAATTATAGAATCGTCTACAGACAAAAGACTACCCCAAAAATATAAGATCACTGAATACATCAGCCAAACGTATTTCGCCATGAAAAAATATGATGTGGCGCTAGATTACATATTACAAACTCACACCGAGGCTTCTTTAAAAGGAAAATCAAAAGACGCTGGAATAGCACTGAACTATGCAGGTGAAATTTATCTCGAGCTCAAAGATTATCAGCAGGCGGATGAATATTTTAGCAATGCTCTGCAGGTTTTTGAAACAGGAAGCACCCATAAATACATTGCCATCACCAAATTGAACATTGCCAAATCTCTCATAGCCAGGGATAAAACGAATGACCTGATTTCTTCGTTGCTTCACGAAGCGATCAAAGAGTCCGAAATCGCAAAATCCAAGGCGGTTACCAGAGATTGTTACTATGTACTGGCAGACTACCACTTTCAACTGAATCAACCATCAAAAGCATATGAATTCAGCAGATTATACAATGTTTTGAGTGACAGCATACTAAATGAATCCAAGGCAAAGCGAATTGGTGAGTTGAAGATAGATTATGAAATTGAAAGAGAAGTCATCGAGCGTAAATATGAATTTGAAAAACAACTCATTGAAGCAAATTACCAACAGGAAAAAGAAACTATTTTATACATCACTTTGATTGTTATACTGCTCATTTTAGTGCTGATATTTTTCATCTGGAAAGAAGGGGAAAAAGCCAAAAGAAAGGCATCCGAACTCTCTCACAAAATCAAAGAAGAAAGCAATAAACATAAAATAGAACAGCTGATCAAAGATCAGGAAATTGACAAAATCAGAGCCAACCTGGCTGGGCAGGAAAAAGAACGTAAAAGAATTGCGAAGGAATTGCACGATGGCGTAGGGGGCTCTCTTGCTGCTATTAAAATATTAATTCAAAAAGCAGACTCAGGCTATCATTCAATGTTTTCAAAAGCTTCCAGTCGGCTGGATGAAGTATGTGAAGAGGTAAGAACTATCTCTCACCATCTGACGCCCCCTTTTCTATACAACATCAGTTTTATCGATGTAGTTGAGCAATTTGCACTGGATATAGCCAATACGCATCAATTGAACGTAGCAGTAAAATGCTTTGAAAAAGACGTAATCAATGAATTTGATAATGAGCTTAAAACTGATATCTACAGAATGGTTCAGGAACTGACTCACAATGCAGTGAAACATGCCAAAGCGAGTAACATTACGATTCAGCTTGGTACTGATGAGCAATACTTCAGTTTGATGGTAGAAGACGACGGTATTGGTGTTTCCAATCTGAAAGAAAGTAAAGGTATTGGGTTGAGCAACCTGGAACTGCGGGTGTCATCGCTGGGGGGTACACTGGACATTGATTCTGCTATTGGAGAAGGTACATTAGTCAGTATTCACATCAAATTGATTCCTACCATTATAAATGCAAAACATGGATAAAATCAGAATAGCACTAGTTGATGATCACAAGATATTTCTGGATGGAATCGTATCGCTGCTCGAAGATTGCAATCAGATAGCAGTTATTCATATTGCTACAAGTGCGTCGGGGTTGCTCAAAAAACTTGATCAGGAAAGTGACATAGACGTGTTGCTTACCGATGTAAGCATGGACGAAATGAATGGTGATGAACTATGTGTTCACCTAAAAAAGCAGTACCCAAGAATCAACATTCTGGTGTTGTCTATGCATAAGGAAATAGCGGTTATTCACAAAGTGTTGGAAGCTGGCGCATTGGGTTATCTATTAAAAAACACCAACAAATCAGAGCTCATCGCAGCTATAAAGGCAGTTTCGCAGAAGAAGGTCTTCTACAGCGAAGTAATCAAAGAAGCGATTATGAAATATGCCAATGAAGAAAAGAAGAAGGATTTCATCGTGGAAGAGCAACTCACCAAAAGAGAGCTGGATGTTGTCAGGCTGATTGCCTCAGAGTACACAACTCAGGAAATTGCCGACGAATTATGCATTAGTCCTCATACTGTGGAAAGCCATAGAAAGAACACACTTCGCAAGACACATTCAAGGAATATTGCGGGTCTGATCAAATATGCCATCAATCACAATTTGTTGAAAGACTAGATTTTTTTTTGAAAATCCCTGAATTCAGGGATGGATATGTCTCAGCAGCCAGATAACTTGAGCGGCATAACTATATGTTGTTTATAAAACAGTTAAATTGAATTAGTGCTGTTCCAATAACGAGCTAACCAAAACGAGATGAATAAAAAACTAAAACTAAAAGAACTCAAAATAAGGAGTTTTATCACAATAGAAGCGAATAATAGTTTACAAACTCTCAAAGCTGGCGCTATAGGGTCTGATGGTCCGCCTCATACTTCTACTGCAGGTTCCGGACATTACCCATACTGCTCTGCACAATGTCCGACACAGAATTGCGACGATACACTGATAACAGACTGTGGAAGCGGTGGTTCAAATCCAAATCTGTCAAGTGCTTGTGGAACAGGAGGTAGTGGAACTACTATCCAAATGACACAATAGTACCAGGTTGACTTTTCTGCCAATAGCGCATTAGTTACGAACAAATAATTTGCTTTAATTCTAATATCATGAAAAAACTAACATTGAATCAGCTAAGGATTAAAAGTTTTATCATTGAGCAGGAAACTACGCTTCAATACACGGTGAAAGCCGGCAAATTTGGGTCTGACGGGCCTCCTCACACTTCCAGCCCGCCTACAGAAGGAGCATGCTCTACCGGACAGCCCTCAATTAACTACTGTGTAGCTTCCGAATTTTGTGTCAGTGGAAATTGTAACCCTCACCAAACAATTAATTGTGAGAGTACAACCGTGCAAATAATGAACTAATTCTAAAGTAACATCATAGTGCGACACAAAACGGGCAAACATCAATATTCTACAAACATGCAAAAACTAACTTTATACCAGCTTAGGATCAAAAGTTTTATCACAATTCAAACAGACTACACTTTGCTGACTGTTAAAGCTGGTGCTTTGGGATCTGATGGTCCGCCACACACCTCTTCCAGACACACAGAAATAGGTTGCAACGGTGTTTTATATACAACAGATTGCAGAACAGACAATTCATGTGAAGTTAAGACTCAGGTTAAAACCTGCTAAATCCCGTAGATTACGACAATAAAAACTAACAGTTATGAGTAGATCATTGAAGTTACAACACCTGAGCGTTAAAAGTTTTATAACCTCTCAGAATTACCGAGAGATGCAGACAATTAAGGGTGGCTTAGTTGCTGATCACTACGATTCTGACGGCCCGCCACATACAAGTTCAGACTGGTCGGAGATTCACCATTGTAATTCTTACGTTGACAGACATTCCTGTGTAGTTCCTTATCATACAGATATGAAAACTTGTCCAACTAATAAGAATAAATAAATAAAAGTCTGCTGACATGGCTTTTAAAGCATTTTTTTCATTCAGCTACTCTGGCCATTTTTCTAAAAACAGGTAGCAAAATAAATCGCAATGCAACAAAAAGGGGTATAGAAAATAAAAGCCAGCCTACAATGCCAGCAATAATGACATCTCCTAATGTTTGTAAGGCGATCAAAAAATCGCCACTCATAATTTCCCCTATTTCCTCTAAACTGTATTTCAGTGATTCCTGACCTGTAATCCAAATACCTGCTTTGATAAAGGGAATCAATAAAGCGAGTTGAATTGGATACATCCCATAATTTACTAATTGAATAGCTGCGTGATTCAATCGAAACAGATATGCTGTTGCAATACATATAATGGTATTTGTACCCAATATTGGAAATGTACCCCAAATGGCACCAAATGCCACAGTTAGTGTAAGCCTTTCAGGTGTTACGCCTTGTTTTAAAAAACCGATTAACGGTTTTACGAACTTTCTTTTAAAATATGAGTCTTTCCTTTCTTCCAATTCAAAAAAATAAGTCAACTTCCATCAAAACTCAAAGTTTTCTCTGTCGCATGGGCCTAAATGTCCAGTAGATGATATTTAACATCACACCTAATAGCAGAGTCATTCCCCATGCTTTTGGGTGTACAAACGGATGCAAAATAATGTCTGTGAGATCAGCAATCAACTCAGCGGGTTTGCTAACAATGTCCCAACTGTTCCACCTCAGATACCTGCCAATATAGATGCCAAAACTGGCTAAAAATAAAAATCCGGAGATCATTATATTTACCAGGGTCACGCTAAGCTTTTGTCTGCATATCAACGCAACATCCCGCAAACTGGCAAAACCAAACAAAAGACCTGTCCAGGCAAAAGTCAGGATTAGTATGAGGTCGAACCACAAAGGCATTGACAAATTATGCTTCAAATGTACCAAATCAGTAAGAATGTAAGGAGCATTTGGAAAAAATGCCACCCAGCAAAGCATCAAGCCTATTGACAATACTTTTAAATTTCTTAACCGGGGCGACAGTAACAGAATACTACTAATTGCCCACGGAATAAATGCAAGAAACAGATTCCATATCAAAAACATGAAAAACAATGATCCTGATATGTAAACTCTCAGACCAAAAACAACCACACAAAAGGTACTGAGGACGGCTAGTGAAAAAAACTCTTTTCGCTTATCAACCAGCAATTGATGGGAATTACTATTAACAGAAGTGGTATTAAACATCATTTAAATAATTTAAGATATATGGTATGAAAACAATCCCTCCTGCTACAGCAGCTCCTATAGAAACGATGAGTACGGCAGCTGCTGCCAAGTCTTTGGCATCTCTTATTCCCGGATGATGATCCTTCGTTACTACATCACAGAGATACTCTACCGCAGAATTGATCAGTTCAGCACTAATCACCAGCGCGATTGCGATCACTACAGTGATCCATTCCGCTGCGTTGATGGAGAAGAAAAAACCCATGAAAGTTACGATTATCGCTGCAACCAGGTGTATTCGGGCATTGTGTTGTTCTTTCAATAACACAACCAGCCCTCTAAAAGCATGTGAAAAACTTTTAATCCTTTCTTTGATAGAGAATTTCTCAGATGTCATTCGGGCAAACAGTAAGGTTTAAAAAACAATGACGCATTAAACAGGAAGTAAACTTCATATTTAAAATTGATTGATTTAGCATGATGATTAGCCATTTACCTCGTTTAGAATTTATTAATTCAACATAGGATCAGTTACAGATTTCTAAACAGACCATGTTCTCGTCAAAAATGCTACTATCAAATCGTTGTGACGTCTTTTCTTCTTAAAAAGTTGTTGATTTCACTATTTTTAACAGACTCAGCACAGCATTATTGCCATGATGATACGACTATTTATCGGTTTTTTCAAGGTTCTTAGATTCAGTGATGAGTCCGGCACAAATCCAGTTGGCCAATGCCTCACGATTTTCTTTAATAACAAAGCGCCTTTGATCAGCCTTGTTTCTGATGTTTCCCAGTTCGATAAACACTGCTCCCGGATAAGTATTTTTCAAGACATAGAGCTCACGCCCCGATACACTACCGTGATAGGTTCTGTTGGGTTGAAACTTCGCATACTTCTCTTCAAAAGTCTTTTGCAATTGCAGAGCCAATGCCTTTCCTGCCTTACTACCCTGATCATGGTAAAAGAATACATCGATGTTTTTACCTTCCGACCTGCTATCCACATGAGTAATGATGAGCCGTTGATGTCGATATTTTGCTTTGTTTTTTTGAAAAAGTTTATTGACTATGTCCGTCCTTTGTCTTAACCTCATTTTCGGACTTCTTGGAATGACCTTATCAGGATAGGCTACTTCATCTTTATCCAATTCCAAAATCCTTTCTCCCCGGATGCCATCATCAGGATCTCGGACGATCACATAAACAGTAGCTCCGTGGCTCAACAACCTCCTGGCAAGTCGAAGTACTACATCATATGCATATTCATCTTCACCAAGCGTCTTTTTCTGATATTTGCCAAGAGCGCCCGGATCAGGACCTCCGTGACCGGAAATCAGGTAATAGCAATTACCGACAAGCTGCTCACTGACCATTTCCACTTCTTCATGCTCGGGACCAAAAATAGGAATATAGATATATTGCTTTTCAGGTGCTGATGATTGATCAGTACTATCTGCTATCAGTTGATCAATAGGGTTCTCCACCACATCATGCAGTTGAACAGAATCAAGCTGCACTGAATCAGCCATGACAGGGTTCTCTACTGCTATAGTATCAGCAACTTCTTCAACTTGTTTGGTAAAGGGAATGATGTATGATTTGCCAATAAAAACACGGTTATCCTTCCCTATCTTATCTGCATTCAGTTTTCGGAATTCATCTACTGTTTTACTGCTGGGGTTAATTCCTCCTTTCCTTAACAAGGAGTAAATGCCATCCCCACTCTGCGCAACAACTGTTTTTTCCTGACAAAAACCGAACTGGATAGCTAAAAAACAGGATAAAAGTAGAAACAACGTAGCTTTCACAGTAGCTAATTTAGTTGACCAGCTCTCCTTTTCGATACTTTTCTCTTTTGATCAGGTCTCCATTTTCATCGTAATATTTCCAGGTACCTTCCTTGAGATCGCTCTTGTATTTACCTTTTACTTTCAGCTCGCCAGTGTCATAATATTCATAGTAATTACCGTGTTTCAATCCATCTTTGACACCTACTTCATACTTCGTTTGTCCTCCGTCAAATTCCTCAGTTTGCTTTTTGGCATTTAAATCTTCAATCACTACTTCTGCAATTTCAATTTGTTCTCCAACGCCTAGCTTAAACAAACTATCATAGTTTACAGTATCCGCCACAAAAGGCACGTCGAAACCTGTAGGATCCGGTAAGATGAATATCTTCTGAGACAGCAGCACTCTAGTATCCAGCATATCACCGGAAGGAGAAACCTGCATCGCTATCTGAGGGAAGTCTTCCAGCAGCCCTTTACTTTCACGCAAGTATTTTAAAAATGTAGAACTTGCCAAATCTCTCATACTTCCGTGTAACAAAGGCAATTGCATATAAATCAAAGCACTGTGCTCATCGTCCAGCCTGTCTACAAAAGCCTGAAATGGTTTCTGTTTTTGAAGGGTATTGCCATTGACATAATCATCAATAATTCTTCTCAGTACCTGAGGCTCATTAGCAAAAACAACATACTTATCGATGATGGTATAATAAGGCTTATCAAACCTATCGAAAAGTTTACCAAGTATCAACTTGAAAAAGCCCTTAATTGACATAAAGTTGATTGGATAACCTTTGTAATCAATCAATTTAAACTTAACAGGTGTTTTTCTTTTGATTTGTCTGGTCAGGAAGTTCATTTTCTCGGTAGCTTCCAAATTACTCTTGGCTTTTAAGATAAATGCCGCCTGAGGCTCAGGGTTTTTAGCCTCCGATTCCAGCTGTATCACTGCCAGTTCATCAGAAAGCCAATTGACAAAGTCTTCTCTCAAATCGATGTCCAGAAAGTTTTCAATTCTTTTTTTATAAGAGTCATAATCTTCACCATATTCGCTATCAGCTTTCAGTTTCTCTTCCAACGCATTGTAAAAATCTTCGAAGCTATCGAAAGCAAAACTATATAATGCTGCAGTTCTTGCCGGCAGGACTTCAGCCACTTCAAAATCTCCCTCTCCCGATTCAGGAAAAATAGTGAAGTAAGTCGACACACTATCGATGTAGTTGGACTTACCTTTTAAAAAGAGCGATTCTTTCTCAATATCAAAATACAGCCCGCTGAAATAAAATGGTAGGTTTTCAGCGATTGGGTCCATCAGTTCTTTTCCCTGCCAGTCACTCAAATACGGATAGGAAGCCTGATAATTGAGATATAATCGCAGCAAACCTTCACCAAGCACTGATTTTCTAACATCGAGGAACTCATAAGATCGACTCAATTCAGGTTCTTCCTTATCGGAAATAGATGATTCTACCAGCGAATAAGTATATGATCCTACCAGAAAACCATCCAAAATCGTATAATAGAAGGTCTCTTTGGAACCTTGATCCAGCATCTCGAAAATAGTCTCTTCTTTATATTTTCGTTTGGTAGTAGTTCCCAGAGTTGTCACCCACTTCTGGAAAGCCGGAATTCCATCTGTATCTACAATGATCAGGTAATCGTGATCACTTCTTCTGTAAGGATGCCCCGAAACATACACTGTTCGGTTTCCAATGATATCAATGATACTTTCATAAGCGGAAAGACTCTTATTCAGATCTTCGAGTTGTTCTCCCAGCTCCGCCCATTCATCATCTTTCTTCAGCGAACTCCAGATGGAAGTTTTGCTAATACTTTTCCAGGCCTTGAAGGGTTCGTCAGTTTCCAGAACAAACATGGCATTCTTAGGAATCAAATGCAGAGGGTTGATCCGGGGAGCCTTTTCTTCTACAAAAAACTGGTAAGCTCCCAGAGCACCAACGACAGGGATCATTAAAAGGATAATCCACAGTACCTTTCTCTTGCCTTTCTTTTTGGGAGGTTCCTGACGGTAAGTCGGTTGCTCAGTTTCCTGAACCGGGCTTTGATTTTCGGCATCCGCCTGATTTTCCGGTTGATTTTGATCTTCGCCCGTATTTTCCTGATCTGTCGTATCCACGTTAGTCCCTGATTATGATTACTGAAAAGTTTGTATGTCGAAAATTAAATAATTTCAGCTAAAAACCGAATGATCTGATATATAATCCAATCTCAGCCGGAGGTAATGGTGAAGTAGGTGAATTACTAATTCAACAGATCGAATAGCTTCTGATAAGGGATTGATTAGTGTTTGAGCTTTTCAATGAGATAATGGCAATTAAATCAAAAAACTGTGGGTATTTAATTCATTTATCGCAAAATGAAGGCTCACGACCATATATAAACGGCCTCTGCTGGTGCCAATTAGAAATAAAACTGTTATCTTACAGTCCTTACCAACCGGTATCGAAGTTGCAGTTGTTTAAAAATTGCAGATACCTTAATCTGAACAGTCGGAAAATAATATTATTTGCCACGGCTCTAAGGAGTTTCGCCGATGAGAAATTTTTCAACATTTTATGAATTTGTGTGAAGAGCACATCCAAAGAATTAAAAAAGTAAATAACAAAGAATGGGTAAATCGCAAGAGACCTTTAACAAAAAAGAAAAAGAAAAAAAGCGTTTAAAAAAACGAAAAGAGAAGCTTGAAAAGCGTGAAGAGCGTAAGGCTGCTAAAGCAGAAAGCGATACTTCGCTGGAAAGCATGATGGCTTATGTGGATGAGGATGGTAACATTGTAGACACGCCACCGGATCCGACAAAAAAGAAAAAAGAAATCGATGCAGAAAGTATCGATATAGGAGTTCCCCGTAGTGTTCAGGAAGAGGAAGATCCGGTAAGAAAAGGAAAAGTTGAGTTTTTTAACGATTCCAAAGGCTTTGGATTCATCAGAGAAACCGAAACGAGAGAACGTCACTTTGTACATGCTAACGGATTGTTGGAGGACATTCAGGAAAACGATAAAGTTCAATTTGAACTTGAGAGAGGTCTGAAAGGCATGAATGCTGTGAGAGTGAAAAAAATCTGATTTAAATCATGCAGAACGGCGAAAAATCTGCAGTTTAAATATAAAAGTACCCCTATAACTAACTAACCTATTACTTTTCCCCAAAGCTTTCACTAACAGCTTTGGGGATTTTTTTATCTGCACTATCACGGGGATATCAGCAAATTGCCTGCGCTATAACCGTTATCGTTTTATTTTAATGTAGCTAATCAAGCTTTACTTCCAACCAATTGTTCTGAATATTCGGATCAATTAAAACATTTTTTGGATCAATTGATATTCTGGAAGGTCGACCACCGACTTTGATATTCAGAGCATTTTCACCAGACCTTATCCGGTGCTTTTGAAAATAGATCAATTCTTCTTCTCCATCATCACCAGTAGAAAATACACCTATATTAACCCATTCATCCATGCTCACCTCCGATTCATTACCCTGCTCGTCCATTTGCTTTTTCATTCCCCTAACCAAAACGTCCAGTTGATAGCTGCGCTCAGATAATGTAGATGGTTTAACAGAAATCAGCTCATTGTCATAAACCGTTACCTCTCTAAACAAATCATTTATTAAATACTGCATAGAGTCAGGGGTAACTGCTTCAAAATAAGACAATAAATCCGCGGAGGTAGGCAGTCGGTCTCTTACCAATTGGGTATCCAGATTACTCCAGTCTTTCAAAAAATACCGAAGAGCACTGTTGACACTGTCGGCAGAAATAGCATCCTGCAAGGCATATAAATTCAATGCTCCTTTGTTGTAATAGATGTAAGATTCGTCTGCAACCTTGTTGAGCGGTACTTCTACCTTGGCAGTACTTTTCCTACCATTCAAATATCTTTCTCTTTGATCTGCCAAAAACTGATGGACCTTTTCACTAGGATACTCATTTTGCAGCACCATCAGGGCGCTATACTGACTCAAAGCTTCCAGTATGAGGTGTTTGCCCTGTACATTGGCTGCCTGCAACTGTAGTCCCCACCACTGATGCGCAATTTCATGTGCCGTTATAAAAAAAGGAATGTCTACATCCTGCTGATCGTCGATATCCAATACAAAGCCCAGTTCTTCAGAGAACGGGATAGTAGCAGGAAAAGACTGAGCAAAACCTGTGTATCTGGGATACTCCATGATTCGCAAATGGTTGTAAGGATATTCACCCAATTCTTGCGTGTAATAATCCAATGACTTTTTCATGGCATTCATCATCCTGTCAGTGGTAGCCTCATGGCCCGGATGATGATAGATTTGCAAATCAACGCTGTTGCCTGTAGTATCACTTTGGTTAAACCATTGGTCTTGTAGTACCTGATATCTGGCAGAGACAATGGAATAGAAATTAACCATTAGCTGATCCATTTTATAGTGATAATACTTTCGGTTTTTTTCCTGCCATTGATTGATCAGTTTTCCAGGGGCAATTGCCATCTGGTCTTGTTCCGTACCGATGACCATCTCAAAGGCAATAGCATAACCGTCTCCACCAGTTTGACCATTTTTCAACTCCTCAGGATGATCTCTTTCAGCTTTTTGCAATCTGGCAGGTAATCCATACTCCTTTCGTAACTGTTCGTCATTGATTTCATATTTTCGATTGTAACCGACAGTAGGAAATCTGTCATTTCTGAAAAAGGTGCCATTTTCAACCAGGTAAAACTCGCCCTTTCCTGATTCGAACCCTCTACTAACTACCTCCTGCCTGAAGTCCATCTTAATAGTTTCACCAGGCTTCATCGGTTCTTCCAAATGAAAGATGTAATAACCAAAGTCAGCATTGGTGCTATCTGTCGAAAAGCTCCTATCAAAAACCATATCTTTGATTACTACCTGGTCACTGATAAACTTCTGAATATGGATCTGACCGATCTCCTCACTACTTTGATTTTCCAGTAGATAGTAACCCTCAACGTGGTAATTTCTTTCAGAAGGAAACAGGTCAACGTGCAGATTAACCGCTGTTATTTTTGGCTGATGGAAGTATTCATATTTCTTAAGCTTTTCCTCATAAGCTATCCTAAAAGCTTCTTTTTCATCTTGTGCAAAATACCTATTCAACAAATTGGTATTGTAAAAATAAATGCTCCCAGTGGCAATGAAAAGCATGGTTGCGAACCCTCCCAGAAGAATGATCGGCCTACTTATTTGATGACGAATTTCAAATATCCTCCTGATAATTCCTATTTCTATACCTCTTGCGTTGAGCAGAACTGTCAACAGAAAAACCAATGACCCAAAAGAAAGCCAGTAAGTTTTATTTAAAAGGTAGGGCTGGAGAAAATGACCGTATCCATTCATTTCCGAATAGGTCTGCAGTGGCCTACCACCGAATTTGATCAATCCGTGATTAAACCCTAAAAACTCCAATGAAACAGTAGCCAGAAAAAACAGCAATATCAATGCATGTCCAACAAACTTTGATTGCGACACAATCTGAAAGAAAAAAATCATGATTGTGTACAGCGTTAGAAATGGAAGTATTTCTAAAAACAAAGCTGTAAAATACACTTTTAAATCGTAGTGATAGTAGCCATTGACCGTTTGAAACAGAATTCCTGCACCCATCAAAGCAAACAATAGAATGAGGTAAACAAGCTGCAATCCGATGAATTTACCTCCAAGGTTTACCAGGTCAGAAACAGGAAGTGCATCGGTTACACGATCTATACCAACTGACTTTTCTTTCCAGATTACCTCTCCGGCATAGAAAATGAGGATGATGAGAAAAAACCAGATTGATAACTCTTTTAATTCGTCAACAATTAAATAAGTGGTCGGCAGACTGTCCACGCCAAAAGTAGTCCCCAGACTAATGGAGTTCACAAAAATGGTGACAACTGCACAGCCGACAATTGCCCAAAAGGCGGGCTCTTTTAGAATTAATCTGAAATGAAATAAAGAGTGCTCCGCCAGCTGGCTTAGGCTGGTTTGCAAACCATCCCGAAAAATGAAGTTCTGCGGTATCGGACTGAAAATTTCTCCACGAGTCAGAGCCTCCGAATTAATTGGTTTCCTACTCCTTTTGCCGGTTACCGTCTGAAATTGAAACCGGAAGTATCCGTAACATAATACCAATACTGCCAAAGCTATCCAAAGCATTCTATTGTAAAATAGTACTCCTTCCACTGGTATTTGATCAGCATTGAAATGAGCGACAGACCAGTGTTTGGTGACCTCCCCAACGGCAGAAAAAGCAAATGGCTCCAGCAGAGCTGCGATAGTTTGGTTATCCAGCGAGAGACTGATAAGCGTCAGCATGAAAAATACCAATCCCTGTGTGTAAACAACGATCATTTTTTTACTAAGAGTTCCACTGACAAAAAACAGCGCCCCACCCACAAAAAGAGTTGGCATTACCAGTGTCACAAATGGTTTTAAGTAGCTCATTGGATTGAATGCGAGCATGTTTTCCGGTTGTCGCCAGGGCATCAGCTCACCGAGCATCATACCCCACATCAAAGCACTGTAGATCACAATCAATACCGCTATCGAACCAGCAAATCTGCCTAGCAGATAGTCCTTTTTGGAGATAGGATTCACAAACATGATAGATGCCATTTGGTGATCAAAATCCCGCAAGACGGGCATTCCCATCACGAGAGAGGCAATTAGCATAAAAAAGCCGGACACAATTGTCATGGTTTTGGCAATTGTATATGGAGAGTTTTCACCGATTTGCCCCAAATCCTGACCTTCAAAAATAAAGTCGAAAGCAACGAGTGAAAACAAAAGTATGACCAGAAAAAACAAATAGGTTTCAGGTCTTTTACTTCTGTATTGAATTTCGAATTTGAATATTTCAAACCACATAAAGTTGTTCTTTTTTTAATCAATCTGAGCAGGATTCGTGATGAGCTATGTCTAATTCGGGATAGTGAGTAGCGATCGCCTGCGTTAAAAAAAGAACAACTTTATGTGGTTTGAAATATTCAATAAATGGTTTCGCAAAGAAGTAAAGATCGTCACCATATTGATCAGCCTCATCTCTTTGATCGCGATACTTGAAAGTATTGGCCTGTCGGGAAAAACTCAGACAAATAACCCAAACAATTATCCTATTTTCGCTATCTTTTTTGGTGAATTATTGCTCATCTCTGTTACTTTTTTTGTGATCAATTTTTTCAAGACTGTTCAATCCGAGGTTAAATTTCGCTATCCAGTCAGGCTTTATTGGATACTGGCAATTACCAACGGACTGCTATTGATTTATTTCAATGATTACTGGGGAGAAAATGAGCTGTTTCTCATTTTCGTATTTTTTTACTTTCCTGTATTATTGTTTTTTGTAATCAGGTGGCTATTCAGGGAGATCAGAGTCATCATCAACCTAAAGAACGAAAAAGCCAAAACAGAACTGATGCATCTCCAAAACCAGGTGAACCCTCACTTCTTTTTCAATATGCTAAATAGTCTTTATGGCTGGACAGGCAAGGACCCGGTAAGGGCACAGGAATTGATACTTCAACTTTCTGATATCATGCGATACAGCATTTATGAAGGCCAAAAAGAAAGGGTAACCATCAAAGAAGAGGCAGACTATTTGGAGAAATACATGAAACTTCATCAAACACGCTATGTAAAAGACATTTCGATAGATTTTGCATACGATGTAGAGAATGACGCATTGGAAATAACACCTTTGTTGTTTATTATTCTGGTCGAAAATGCCTTCAAACACGGCGTGGAAAGTTTGAGAGAAAATGCATTCGTTAAAATAAATCTAAGCAGTACAGAAACCGAAATAACTTTTAACATCTCCAATAATTTCGATCGGGACAAACCCCTGACAGATTCAGGAATCGGTCTTAAAAATTTACAACGAAGACTGACATTAATTTATCCTGAAAAGCATAGTTTTAAATATGGAAAAGAGGAAGATGTATTTATGGCTCAACTAAAGATCACTTTGTCATGACCAGATATCTGATCATTGATGATGAATTCATAGCACACGAAATTATCAAAGGTTATTGTGATATGATGCCCAATATGCAATTGATGAAAAGTTGTCATGATGCATTGGAAGCTCTTGAATATCTAAACAACCATACGGTAGATCTAATCTTCCTTGATCTCAACATGCCTAAGTTGACCGGATTTGAAATGCTTCGAACACTGAAAAACCCTCCAAAAGTAATTGTTACCACTGCCTACAGAGAGCATGCGCTGGAAGGTTATGAGTTGGACATAGTCGATTACCTGTTGAAGCCATTTAGCTTTGCAAGGTTCCTGCAAGCCGTCAACAAAGCCCTGAATAAACCTGCTGAACAGATTAGCACAGTCGCCAGTCAGGAAGTAAGAGGACAAAATATTTTTCTTCGCAGTGATAAGAAGCACATACAGGTCAATACGGACGACATTCTTTTCTTAGAAGCGGCAGGTAATTATCTGAAGGTACTCACAAAGGAAAAGACGATCACCATCCGGGAAAAAATATCCGACCTGATGCAAAAACTGCCCGAAGGTGAATTTATTCAGGTGCATAAATCATTTGTTGTGGCTAAGAATCACATAGAGTCGATCGAAGGCAACAGAATTATAATTAGAGAGCACACAGTACCAATAGGCAATACCTATAAATTGAATGTATCGCAGATTTTAAAGTAGTGTAAAATTCCTTCTCAAACGGACAATTCCTCGTAAATTGCAGAATCAACGAATTTACTCCGAATGACGAGAAATAATTTTATATCTTCAAAAGCCTTATGCCAATGTTGGAGTTTTCTCCAGCATAATAAAAATCCAATAGCACCACTTTGAGCCTGTCTAAGATAAGCGCTCACATGCAATAAAGACCTTGTATAGTAGTTGATTTATTGAAGGGACAAAGCAACTCAGCACAGCACTTATATTAAATTTGATAGAAGCACCTATGAAAAAAAGCCTCCTGATCATCATCATGTTCATGGCTATCAACAGCTTTGGACAAACAGCAACTGAACCCAGGACAATTCATGTTTTTGTAGCATTGTGCGACAATGTCAATCAGGGGATAGTACCTGTGCCTGCATTGATTGGCAATGGACAAGACCCCAAAAACAACCTGTATTGGGGAGCTTTATACGGTGTAAAAACCTTCTTCAAAAAAACATCTGCTACCTGGATTTATCAGGCAACCATCAAATCTGAAGCATCGGAGATTCTGGAGAGTATTTTGTTTGAACACAAGACAAAGAATATCTACCTGCTGGCAGATGCCTATGATGGGGCAAAGATCAAAAAATGTACAGAAGATTTTTTGTTAGCCTCAAACACTAATTTCACAAGGAACATTACTCATAATGAGCAAAACATCAAATTTGGAGGAGCATCAGATCTGGTGAGCTATGTGGGTCACGATGGCCTGATGGAATTTGATGTTAACCTAAACTATCAGCCCATGCCAGCAAAAAGAGTCGATGCGATTATATTAGCCTGTGCCAGTCAGGACTATTTCGAAGGAGAAATCGTTAAATCCAAGGCGACTCCAGTTTTGTGGACTACTAATTTAATGGCACCAGAAGCCTACACATTGGAAGCTGCACTCAATGCCTGGTCTGATCGTAAAACCGCTTTTGAAATAAAAGAACAGGCTGCTCAGGCCTACCATCAATATCAAAAGTGTGGAATCAACGGTGCACGGAGACTATTTGCAACAGGGTTTGAGTAAGAAAATATCTGATATCAAGATTTTCTCACTACATAACCTATATTGAAGTTCTCACTAAGCCAATGTTCGGGTTTTCTCCAACTCAATCGCAATCAGTTTCCTGCCATAAACCCAACCCTTATCTACCAAAAATGCCTAAAGTGCGTATTGCTTAATAAGCAGACAACAAATATTACCTGCAAAAGAATCAGCATATGCAGTGGTAACAACTATGTAATTATACTGAGTCCATTGATATAGTACTGAGTTGGATAGCGAGACAGTTTGTATAGCTACTGACAGTGATCGATAATACCTCCCGCCAGCGGTTGATCTTTACGCTCACATAAATAAATCTTAGAAAAATTTGCGTAACATTTTTGTTACTCATATATTTGAGTAACAAAAATGTTACATACTATGAAGTTTAAATTGAAATCACTATTGATTGGCACATTAACTGGTACGGTGGTTATGTTTTTATGGGGAGCTACCGAATGGTTCAATCCATTTATGCAGCAACCCTATAAAAAGGTTACTAATCCAACGGCCCTACACGAATCTCTGCAACAGGAGATACCGGAAAACGGAGTTTACATCTGGCCCAACGGACCGGATTCCAAGACGTCTGACGGGCAGGCAAGAGACCTGGTCTATTTTATGGTGAAACAAGATGCTTCCTTTTACAACCCCGGTAAATTCATGTTGATTGAGCTATTGACCCAATTGCTTACTTGGTTTCTTATCACCTATTTACTTTTAAGCACAGGGTTACAAAATCATTCAAAAAGAATTAGGCTAGTCTGTTTATTCGCCGTTCTTGTTGGCTTGGGCTACTTTCTACCAATGTGGAATTGGTGGGGCTTCTCGACAGAATATGTGCTTACCCGCTGGCTAAACTTGCTGATTGGTTGGGTGCTTGCCGGCACTTCTATTTCTTATTTTCTTCGAAAACATATTCAAACTTCAAATCAATAAATTATGGCACTAGGACCTAAAGCAATGGGCGAAGCTATCATTCGCAACCTAAAAGAAAAAACAGGTAAAAACCTTAATCAGTGGGTAGAGATTATCAAAGACTCCCAGTTATCCGACAAAAAATCGATAATGGACTCACTGAAAAAGGAACATGGATTAGGACATTTTCAAGCACAGAAAATCTATGAGCAATTTCAAGGTGAAGATATGTATGAAAATGTTGACGAATTCACCGATCAATTATTCGACAAGCCAATACTTAAGGAACTGTACAATCAAGTTGAACAATTTATTAAAACTATTGACAATAATGTACGAATTCAGCCTTGTAAGACGTATATTCCATTTTATCGCAAAAACCAATTTGCTATTGTAAAACCTAAAGGAGATAATGTAGTGATCGGACTTAATTTACCAGATAATTTCGTTGATTCGAGATTTCAAAAAGCGAAAACGTCAGCAAGTGAACGCATCAACTTTCAAACAACCATTGCGGGTTCTGACCAGCTTGATGCTCATCTGAAATCCATTGTTCAACAAGCCTACAAGCAGAATTAATGAAAGATAGTATTAAGATGAAAGTAACTTATGACCATTCATTAGAATCGGTTTGGGAAGCACTTACGGATGCTGAAGCGATGAGTGAATGGTTGATGCCTTGTGACATAAAACCCATTGTAGGTCATCAGTTTCAATTTAGAACCAAGCCTTACCCGGGCTTTGATGGAATCGTGAATTGTGAAGTATTAGAGGTCATAGAGAAAGAGTTACTATCTTTTTCCTGGAACGGTGGTTCTTTAAAAGAAACAAAGGTAAGCTTTCGACTAGAGAAAAACGGCGATGGCACTACCTTGCAATTTGAACATTCAGGTTTTCAGGGTTTCTTCAATAAACTAGTGGTGAAGAAGATACTCTCGAATGGATGGAAAACAAAAATATTAGTCAAACTACTACCCAAGTACTTAAGTAAATGAAAGATGTTTTTAAAGCCCTAGCAGATAACACGAGAAGAGAAATCTTACTCCGGTTGGCTGAGAATCCTGCCAATGTAAATGAAATTGCAGCGCATTTTGATATGTCTCGGCCTGCTATTTCCAGACACATAAAGATTTTGAGAGAATCGGAGCTAATCTCAGTGGAGTCAGGTGAACAGGACGGTAGACAGATCAATTGTTACGCACAGCTTGAAGCGCTAAAAGAAGTGGATGATTATATGAAAAAGCTGGAAAGCTTCTGGAAATCAAGATTGCAGGGACTCGGAAAGTACCTGGACAAAAAGAACAAAGGCTTGCAGTAAATGCACCTGTAGGAATGCCAGACAATTTGTAAAAATCAAAGCAATGAGATTAAAAGTTCAAGGGCTTTTTAACTCGCCAATTACCTCGCCCTGAACAACGCCCCAATTTCTGATCTCACTAAGGATCGGTATAAAAGTATTACCGAATTCCGTAAGTTGATAATCGACTTTTCTCGGTCGCCCGCCATGATCTGTTCTTAACAAAATGTCATCTGCAATCAGGGATTGAAGCTGAAGACTCAACATTTTTTCAGTGATATCAGGGATGAATCGTTTGATCTCACCAAACCTCATAGGACCTTCGTTCATATGGATATACCATAAAATTATGGCTTTCCACTTACCTCCAATAAAATTCATTGTTACACTTAAAGGACAATGAAACACCTGATTATCAATATGATAAACCAGCTCTTTGCCATCTACTAACATAACTCTAGTACTTTTTTAATTACTGTCAATAACCACAGTATTGACCCTATTCGTTGTTACTGTAAAAACTACAGAAATAAAACTATGATATCACTCAAAAACAAAAAAGTCGTAATTGTAGGTGCCTCATCAGGAATTGGTAAAGCGCTCGCTCACATTGTATCAACACAAGGTGCCATTGTTTATCTGGTGAGCAGATCCATGGAAAAGCTTTTGAAAGTCCAGAAAGAACTTCCCGGAGCATCTCATGTGTTTAGCATGGATATGCTAGATGATGAGTCGGTGAACCAAACATTTGAGGCTATTGGACCTTTCGACTTTCTGACCTTCACCGCTGTCTCGGATGAAACTAAATTAATGGCACCCATTAAGACTATGAGCAACGAGATAGCACAACGAGGAATGGAGAAGTTTTGGGGAACATTTAATGTAGCCAGAGCAGCGTCCAACTATGTAAACGACGATGGAGCTATGGTCTTCACCAGTAGTATGGCGATCTATCGTCCTTCAAAGAATGGCGCCTCAATGATGAATGCTGCCAGTGCAGCAGTGGCAGTTTTCTCCAAGGCATTAGCTTTGGAAATTGCTCCGGTCAGGGTTAATGTAGTCGCTCCCGGAGTAGTAGCAACAGGCGTATGGACTGAAGAACAAAAGGAGAGCTATAAGGACTGGGCGACCAAGACGCTTCCTGTAGGTCATTTAGGTTCGGCAGAGGAATTAGCAAACGCATATTTATCCCTGCTCACCAATCCCTACATTACCGGTAGTGTTGTTACCGTAGACGGAGGATTAGCATTGGTATAAGATTTAGACGTCATGAAAGATCAAAAAGTATTAATTATCGGAGGAAGCAGTAGCATGGGACTTGCGACTGCCTTACAAGCATCATCTAGGGAATTTCAAGTAATAGTGGCAGGACGCAATGAAAAAAAGCTCAGGCAGATCAGTAGTGATTTAGGGAATCAGGCATCCTTCTATCAGGTAGATGCAATGGAAGAGCAGGCAGTAGTTGAAATGCTTCAAGAGCTAGCGCCTGTCGATCACATTGTGATGACCGTAAATGCACCCGGAAGGGCAACAAGTATTTCCGATACAAACACAGCAGAAGCCAAACAAGTCTTTGAGAGATTCTGGATGAACTATAGGATTCTAAACCTGGCAAAGGAATATATGAGTACAAATGGATCGATTACACTGATTTCAGGTAGTAGCAGTAAAACGCCTGTTGCCCAATATAGTTTTTGGGGAACACTACATGGATCAATAGAGGCGTTGGCAAGAAACGCAGCACTTGATTTGGCCCCCATCAGAGTAAATGTTGTTTCTCCCGGTGGCATAGGGTTACAGCCGGATCGGCAACTTGCGGAACATCGCGGAGTACCTGAAAATATTGGAAAAGCAATTATCTCATTAATAGAAAATCCAGCTATTACAAATGCTAAACTGGATGTAGATAGTGGCGAAAGACAAGGCAGCTGGAATGGCTAGTGTATGGCGTATGACTGGGTTGATGTTGGTGTACTATTTTCGTCATGAAAATGTGATATTTGACTTTTATGAGTGGCTATTTTCTCTGAACCTTGCTAATCACTAACAATTTCACTTAGGTAACAATTCACTGATTCTACTAATAACACTATCGTAAGGTTTCCAGAAGGTGTCCATAAACCTATATTCAAGTGTCTTCTTGTACTCCTTTGGATTATCTTCAACATGAGCAATTTCTCCTTCAAATGAGAAATTTTCGGTTCGTGTATCACAGGTGAATTCATCGAGTCTTCTCAGCTCATGGAATGAATAATCAAACTCTTTTGGAGTAGAGGCCGCCTCAAACTCTGCATGAATACGTCGTAAGTAATCTTCCATTAGGTGCAGGTCAAAGTCAATTTGATATCCTTTGATAATTGGCAAATGCTGAGATTCAATCATCAAGCCCTCCAACTGAAGTTGCACCTCATTTAATAACTTCATTTGCTCACTGTAAATAGCGTATTCATGTTCTGAAAACTTGAAGTGCGGATCTCGATTGATAGAGCTAAGACCATTGGACCTAAGAATCCTTCTTGCTCCCTTTACCTGTCGATACAGTCCTCCTATTCTTGAGATATAGCTCTCGTAAACCTTTCCTTTTAGCTGGGTCACATTTCTATCATATTCTTGTAATTTGAAGAGTGATGCTATAATTCCGCCAATGATTATGACAACAATCAGTTGTAATAAATATTTTAAGACTTCTAATTTAAACTTTTCAGAATAACCCGGGGAAAGGTCTTTTTCTATTTCCAGAATACCATAAAGAGCTACGCCAAACAGCATCAACAATACAAATGCAAGTCTCTTATCTATCATAAGATCAGCTTTAAAGTTTACCAAAAAAATACAAAGAGCACTCATACGCCATAAGCTAACTTAGTTCTTTGCAAAGAAATCTACAATTAAACAGCTTACCGGGAGTAAGAAAAATACGATTCGAAGTGTTTAACTGGTCTCCACACGAAATTGATTGAATTAAAAAGGTAACTTTTGGTACTTTTTGGTATATATCGTTAAAAGTAGATTATGAATAATCTTGTCGGCAAAACGCAAAGTGATAGAAATCAACAGATTTCAAGCCTTGTAGCTCAAAAGCAAAAAAAAAGTAAATCACTTTTTCAGTTCGTTGACAACAGAAGTACAGCTATTGCTCAAAAGAAGCGACAGGCAATGGTTGATAATAGTCCAAAAGTCCAGCGTATAGCTCAATTACAAATCATCACGGGCAATCAACATGCTAAGCAACAGCCAATTACACAGAAAAAAGAAAACAACACCGGTCTACCGGATCATTTAAAATCCGGAATTGAAAATATTTCCGGTTACTCCATGGATGATGTAAAAGTACATTACAATTCAGATAAACCAGCTCAATTACAAGCGCATGCCTACGCAAAAGGCACTGACATTCATATTGGACCCGGACAAGAAAAGCATTTAGCCCATGAAGCATGGCATGTGGTACAACAAAAGCAAGGCAGAGTAAAGCCTACAGCTCAGCTAAAAGGAAAAACCTATATCAATGATGACTCAGGTTTGGAAAAAGAGGCCGATGTAATGGGAAGCAAATCCCTAATTCACGATGATGCAAATTCGACACAGTTAAAAAAACTAACAGACCCAAATAATCAGGTAATTCAAAGGGTTACATTGGCTGTTGGCGAATTGCAAGAACTTAACCATCATAAAACTCCCCTCACTCATGAGGCACATGATCAGGCAAAAATAATCACTGATGCAGAGAAGTCTTATCGTCAAGGAACTGGGGAATCGCAAGTTCATCCCTGGGATGAAAGAAACAGACTGCTGCTTAATTTTGGGCCATTGAATACAATAGGATCGGAAAATCTGAGAATTTTTGGTCATGGTCAAGTGTATGAAGGAGATAAATCTGTTTCGAAAATTGGTGGATACTCTCCAGCACAATTATCTCATAAATTAATTGAGCTTGGCCTTCCTGCAAAGTACACCGGAGAAATCTATCTTTCTGGTTGCGAAACAGCCGTTGGGCATAAGAGAGGTTATTTAGGGATCTTTTATCAAATGATTTCTCAACATAGCAAAGGAGTTAGAGTCCGGGGAAATCTTGGCGTAACTACCACCCATAAAGATGGTGTACAGGGTGTTTGGACGGGTGTAATGAGCGAACATACTTTTAACAAAACAAGAAACTCACTAGTCGCTAAAGAGGAATTCTACCTTCAGAAAAACAAAGAAATTATAGCTAAAAGTGGACGGCAGATGGAACTGCAGAAAGCACTTGAAGAAGAAAGAGAGGCATTATTGGCAAAACCTTCCAGCAATGAAAAAGTGGATGACTTTTTAATGAGATACCAGAAATTTAATCAAGCCTGCTTAGCTAATGAAGCCGCAGCGAAAGAGATGAATGAATACATAAAAATGATTAACAATGGCATTAATGAATTAGATTACATTGCCTACGACAGGTCAGGAAGATTGTCTGTGACGCTCCCTACAGATCTGCACGAAAAAGTCAATATTAAGGCAGCATTGGCCGATGCTAAAAAGGCCGAAGAATTCAGACTAACCAAATTGGAAATTGCAGAAGAAATGGCTTCTATCTATGGTTGGGCTGAAAGTGTAGTGACTAGAAAAGTATACAGTGGCGAATTAGACGAACGGGCTCATAGAAGAATTCAGTCCAATCAGGAAGATACGCCTTCTTACATTAGTTAATTATTAAAGAGCAACAATCAATTTACTTAATCCTCCTTTCTGCCTATGTTGGGGTTTCCTTCAATAAGATCCAAACTAAATGAAACCTAAGTACAGTAGACAAATTCTACAATTTCATGAATATTACCGACAAAATTTTCTTTGATTTCAAGGCTGGTTTCAAGTCCTACCTAATAAAGTGTTATCAATCCGGTGCACAACAGACCAAGGTAACCGGAATCGGGGTATTTACAGACTCTGACATGTCCAATTTTGTGGTTTATATTAACTCAAAAGATCACCTGACCCAGCGAAACGCAGAGTCAACTTCCAGAAATGAGATGTTAACAAATAAGTGGTGGCTTCCGGAATGGTGGTGGGAGTCGAATGCCTTAGAAGAAGGAAACCTGATTGATGAGCTGGAGCGTATTTTTAAGCAGCTTGAATTTAAAACCTATAAAAATACCCTTTTCAGTGTCTATTGTCAGGTACTTGAAGAAATTAAGAACGAGATAAATGCAGATAACGATTTTGTCTTATTAGTTCAGGTATCAGATAACTTTGAAGTAGCGGACAAAAAGTACTACCCAATCCAATAGTCGTTGAATTCCAGGTATTCTTCCCATTGCTCTTTGTCA
>JBCBHL010000001.1:63734-77570 GCA_038525605.1 Bacteroidota bacterium | reverse complement strand
ACTCACTTTCTGGAATTTGAAATCCATTGGAAATGGCAGAATTCCTGCTCCAAGGAAATTAACACATCACGCGTAAATTATGAGTTTAATAGAAGATGCAATTGATTTATTAAATACCGATCCTGCGGTATCTCATCGCTTCAGTGTTAATTTCCTTGGAGCAGGAATTCTGCCATTTCCAATGGATTTCAAATTCCAGAAAGTGAGTGGGCTGAGTGTAGACGTACAAACTGACACGGTCAGAGAGGGTGGTCAGAACCTTTTTACGCACCGATTGCCTAGCAATATCAATTACAACAACCTGGTATTGGAAAGAGGATATAATGCAGGTCCGATTCCTTCCTTGCTGACGCAAAATTTCAATTTCACTTTTACCACCTTCAAGTTTATACCGATGGAGGTTTTGGTGATTTTATTCAATGATTTGGAAATTCCAATTGGCAGCTGGGTCTTTCAGTCAGCTTATCCTGTAAAATGGTCAGTTTCTGATCTGGATGCACAAAACAGTTCTATAGTAATCGATTCTATGGAATTGGCTTATTCAAGGTTTCAATCTATCAGACTTTAAAAATTATGCCAGTAGAAATAAAAGAACTAGTGATCAGAGCTGAAATCAATAAAAATGATTCAGACAGCGGTAAGCAACACGATGATCAGTCAATAGATATGGAGAGCATCGTACAGCAGGCAGTAAATCAGGTGTTTAAGATTATGAATAAGAAAAACCGAAGGTAGTATGATTTCAAAATTCCTTAGATACGAAAAGCTGACTATTGAAAGTCATACGGACATTTTTAGGAGAGATATCATCGTGGCTCAAAATAGTTTTACAGCAATGTTTAACCCAGAGTCGTATTCTCAATCCTACAACAACGTTTATGATTTAAAGCAAGGCATCAATACCATTGGCCAGTCGCTGCGATATGGCAAGACCTTGCCTGAAACGTTAGATATCAAACTGCTATTAGATGGGAATGGTATTACTACTGATGGAATTATCACCCCAAGCATTATTCCGGCAGCCAACAGGTTTCTCAACTCATCAAATGTTTACAACAAGGTCCAGCACTTCCTGCGGATTACCAACCACATGGACGGTGATATTCACGAACCGCGATATCTGGTTTTAAAGTGGGGAGATCTTAGGTTTGATTGCAGACTCGATTCAGTAAATGTGTCTTACACTCAGTTTGACGAAAGTGGTTCACCGCTCAGAGCAGAACTGGACTGTAAGTTTTTGGGTGATATCGAAGTGAAGGAGAAACTTAAAAAGTCGCGAAAAAGTTCTCCCGATATGACTCATTACAGAGTAGTGAGTTCACATGATCAGCTACCATTGATGTGTGAAAAGATCTATGGAAACCCTTCACTTTATGTGATGGTTGCTATGGCCAATGGCTTAAATAGTTTCAGAGAGATTTTACCCGGTCAGTCACTTTATTTTCCACCATTACCCGCTTAACAAAGATGGCAAATCCAATGGAAAACTACAGTCCTCTCGTCATAGTTTCCGACGATAGTGGCAGAATTCTTGGCCCGGAGTTCAATATACTTTCAATGGAAGTAACCAAGGAATATAATCGCATATCTTCTGCTGAACTTAGGTACGAAGAGGGGAAAATCGCATCCAATGAATACAAGTTGCTGGAAAGTGGATTCTTTACTTTAGGAAATAAAATTGAAATTTCAGTGCCTGATGAAACAGGTGCCAATGTCAAGTTGTTCTCGGGAATCGTTACCAATAACCAGCTGGGGTTAAATAAGATAAGACCTGTTCTGACTATTGAGTTGCACGGTGAAGCGAAGAAAATGACTTCTACCAGGTACAATGCAGTATATCTCAATAAAAGTGATAGTGAGATTATCAGCCAATTACTGAAAAAACACAGACTTTCCCCCGAAAAATCTACCTCTATTGCGAAAACCAATGTCAGTCATGAGCAAATGATTCAGTATTATGCTACAGATTGGGATTTTATGGTAGCAAGGGCCGAGGCGAATGGGCTTGTGGTAAATGCTGATTTTGGGAAAATATCTGTATTGAAGCCTGCAATTAAAAGTAGCCCGGACCATACACTCAAATTAGGGATCAATACCATTTATGATTGTGATTTACAAGTTGACACGGATGATCAATATCTTTCGGTTGATGCTGTGGGATGGGATGGACTTGCGAAGGGTTTCAGCAGGCCACAGAATGGAAAAAAAGGTTCACTAAGTCAAAGTGATATTCAGGTAGATTTTTTCGCTGAGAAGCTGGATGCCACAAAAAATACACTGGTCAGTGCAATACCAGCAGATCAGGCAGAATTAAGAGCATGGTCTGAATCAAAAGTGATGAAATCGGACCTTTCGCTCATCAGGGGGTGGATAAAAGCTGATGCTTTGTTAAAAGTTCAGGTGGGTGATACGCTTGGTCTGACCCATGTCAGTGATCAGTTTGCGGGTAACAATGTGATAACAGGAATCAGATATGAAATGTCGCCGTCAGGCTGGCTGACACATCTTCAGCTGGGAATGTCTTCCTGCTGGTTTACCGGGAAGCACGATGTGAAGGATACACCTGCTGCAGGTCTGCTGCCAGCAGTAAATGGCCTACAAATTGGGTTAGTCAAGTCTTTTGAGCAGCAAACCAATGGTACTTTTAAAGTGAAAGTTTTTGTTCCGGCCTTTGGTATCGGGCAAAGTACCATCTGGGCCAGACTGGCTTCAATCGATGCTGGAGAAAAGCATGGTGCATACTTTATCCCTGAGGTTAATGACGAAGTGATAGTTGGTTTCATCAATGATGATCCCAGGCATGCTGTCATTCTCGGTTCTATGCACAACGATGCAAATAAATTCCCAAAAGACTACCAGCTGGACAATGGATCGAAGGGACTTTTTACCAGTGCTGGTTTGCAAATGCACTTCAATGAAAAAGATCAGCAGATAAGAGTCTCCACTTCAGATAAGCAACAAATAGTCATTGATGAAAAACAGAAAAGCATTACCGTAGAAGACGAAAAAGGCAATCAGCTGATGCTTGACGGTAGCGGTATTTCGATTCTAAGCGCTGCAGACCTTAAAATTAACTGCGAAGGAAACCTGGATATTCAGGCAAATGGAAAGGTCACTATCAAAGGGCAAAGTGTGAACCTGACGTAGCTGATAGCACTGCTTACGAGATTAAGAAATTAGGATATTTGAACAAATTAAAGTGATGGAAGAAAATGAATTTTTAGGGAGAGGCTGGTCGTTTCCTCCTCAGTTTTATGACGGAGGAAAAAGTGTAAAGATGGTAAGCGGAGAAGAGGATATCAGGCAGAGCCTGCAAATCTTACTATCGACCGCATTGAATGAACGAACGCTGAATTCAAGATATGGATGTGAATTAGATAATTTCCTGTTCGAAGGATTGACACAAGGTGTTTTAAACGACATTGAAAATACCATTTCCAAAGCGATATTAAATCACGAGACCCGGATATTGGTCAATGCTGTCGAATTAAATGATTCATCAGAAAACGAAGGAGTCATCATTGTCAATGTTGACTATACCGTCCAGATGACTAACAACAGGTTCAATCTGGTATTTCCATTTTACATCAATGAGGCAGTAAACGCGTAACCTGACAATTATGGCGACAAATGCAATAATTACCAGTGGCGATCAGGTTTTGTTCAATCCTGCATTCGGTCCTGCGACGGTGATAGTAAGACCGGGGATTATTCAGGGAACAGGAAAAGCAACAATCAACGGGAATCAAGTGTGTGTGGTGGGAGATGAGGAAAGTGCATCTGTTTCAGGCTGTATGTATGTGTCCGGGTTATTCACTCAATCGGGTTTTGGAACCTTGAAAATTGTCCCATTCAGCGCCAGTCAGCTGACAGGTATTTCCACAAGCAATGGCGATCAAATCATTCTGAAAGGCACTGTGTTTCGAGCCGTTTTTGAAGTGGAGCAGGCAGCTGTTCAAATTACCCCCACAGGCCCTGTGCAGGATGTTGCCAAAGAATATCCGGGAACAGCCCAATTTGTGACAGGTAATTTCAAATTCAATGCCTCTTAATAAAAGTATTATTTACGACAATGATAAATCTTCGCACTAACGATACATTACTACTCAAAGACGGTTCCAGCAGACAAGCTACCGCCCTTGAATATTTGAACCCTTCTTATGCTCAGGCCGAAGGTCGCAGCACTGAAGAACTAATATTGGAGGCGAGAGCAATTGCTAAAGAACTCAGCTTTTTCAATGATCAGAATGAGCAGGGGAACGATACCTGGGAGTCATTTTTCCTTACAGACAACACAGGATTCAAAGACAATGATACAAGGGCAAAGGAGTGGGCAGCTCAGTTAGCGGCCTACATGGAAAACCCTGAAATATTTAATGATAATGAAGAGGTACTTAAAAGGATGTCACAGCCACACACAGTCTTATTTGCTACTTTTTTACAACTTTTGCATCATATAAAGTCTCAGATCAATGGTCTCACACAAAAGCATCTTGATTTCTATTTTTACGAAAGGCTAAAGCTGCAGCCAAAGAAGGCACAGCCGGATGTAGTGAACATTTTACTTGAACTGGCAGAAAATGCTGATCAGCTGGAGATTCGGGAAGGTACGGTTTTTCTGGCCGGAACAGATACTGATGGAAATGAATTGCAATATACAGTTACAGAAGATACGCTCATTAATAAGAGCAAAGTGGCACATTTGAAAAGTGTGTTTGTTGACAAGGCTTTTAGTACATTAGAAGAAATACATCTGAATTATCAAAACAGTCCTGAAGAAGTTCTTGAGGCAATGTTTGAGTTAGCACTGGGGGTCCCGGAACCGGGTAATTCTCTGCCAGCTATGCCTGACAAAGTGGAAAACCTTGATGACTTACATAAGTCGGCTTCCGATAACGATACGGCGGCTATTGCTTATATCAATCAGCAACTTTACTTATCTGTTGAGAACTTTGATTTTATCATGCAGGTGCATCAGCTTAAAGACCATTTGGCTGATGAATGGTTGCGGGTGTTTAGTCTGTTGAAAACAGCACATCAGTCTAAGGTAAAGAAGCAAAGAGAAGAGACCTTTAAAGCGATCCATGAAAATGGTACTTTTCATGATCTGATGCGACATGTTTATGGAGAGCCTAATCCCGGGAACAGTTTACCTTTCTATAATGGAAAAGAGTTAGACATCGCTCAATTATATAATGATTTCAATGACGATAGTTTACAGACACAAGCGGTTACGGAAATTATCGAAGAGGATCTCAAACTTAGTATTGCTGACTTCCTTTTTATTTATGAAAACAGTGTAAGCGCTGATTCTACAGATGAAAACTGGAACAGGGTTTATCAAATCCTGGAACTGGCAAATCGACAATATCGGCAACTGAGTCTGCCCAATCCGACTACTGAGAGAACAGTCAATATTTATGCGGCAGAAGATACCAAAGCATTAGGATTTCGCCGAAATAATGATGAGGCAGAAAGTCTCCGATTTAAAACCTTCGGAAACTTGCAAGAAGATGCTGGAATCCAACTGCAACATGCGAAGTTGGGTTATGGAATCAGCTCACCGATTCTTTTACTGAAGGAAGCAGAAAGAAAAATAACACTGCTACATGATCTGGATCTCAGTAATGAAGATTTTAAAACATTTTCGAAAATTATCGAACAGGATGTTTTTCGCATTCAGTTGTCCGGTGAAGATGGTTGGTTTCTTCCTCAGCGTGTTGAGTTCAGTACTGGGTCTATCATCAATCAGCTACCTTTATCGGCAATTGAGATCACAGATATCGAGATCAGCAAAGCATCGGAAAAGTTATTCAGAATTCATATTGCTGACCCAATTCCTGAAGCAGTATCATTGGCAGTCGCAGCAGGTTCCTTTGTGATCGATGATGATAAGAATATTTATGAAGTACTCTCCATCAGCTCAGCAGATTTCGTGGATGTAAGACAGATTACAGATAAGCAGATAATGCAGAGTGATTCAATCGTGACCGGAATCTATGCTTCAAAAGATGTCTATCTGAATGGTTTTAAAATATCAATTAGTCTCACCGATGCAGATGATACACTAGTGCCTCTGACAGAATCCACTCGGGAAGTGCCTAAGTCCACAGAGCTGCCGTCAATTCTAATACAGCTTAATCAGGATTTCAATTCTCAATTGAGGAGTAGCAATGAAATGGCTGTATTTGACAATTTTATGTCCGCGAAGATCAAAAAGATACATTTGAAAACTGCTGTATCAGGTCTCAAAAACGGAGTGATTCAAAATGATCTGGGTAGCTTAAATCCCAAAAAGCCATTCGAACCCTTTGGAAACCGTCCCGAGGTAGGCAGTAATTTCTATTTTACTCATGAGGAATTAGCAGAAAAGGTGATTTCAAAACTCCGGATTCAGTTTGAATGGATGAACCAGCCGGAAGATTTTGGAGCTTATTACCAAAATTACATTGATACAAATTCGGCCGAAACGAACCCTATCAAAAGTGGGGAGGATTTCAAAGTAAGCTTGTTCCTGCAAGAGGACTTTAACGAAATGTTGATTGGTCAGAGACTGGCCCTTTTTAATGAAGATCAAACAATAGAAATTGATAACATAGTCGAAAAACTGGCTGATTCAAGACCAGGTTTCAGATATGGGATTTTGGACGAGGCAGATCAGTCTACCAATGAAATTACCAATTGGAGGAGGTACTTTAAATTAGAGTTGACTCCAAAGGACTTTCAACATCAGTTGTACAATCAGTTGCTGTTTCAAAATGCAGCGACAGGAGGAGAAGTACTTAATCAGCCTTATGTACCCAAGTTGAGGAATATATCATTTGCTTATGAAGCTGAGACTGAGGTTGTAACAGAAAATGGGACTGTTGATGAAAATGCCTGTGTATTCGAAATTCATCCGTTTGGATACAATACGATAAGTGATCAGGACAATCTGACGCTGATTCCAGAGTATCTCGATAATGGCAGTTTACTTTTGGGAATAGATAATACACAGCCGCAGCAGGTCATTAGCATATTATTTCAGCTAGCAGATGGTAGTGCCAATCCGGATATTGACAAACCAGATCTTGAGTGGAGTTATCTGAAAAGTAACACCTGGCATTTAATGCCAGTTGGAGATATCATCAGTGATACCACAGAAGGCTTTAGAAGGACAGGAATCGTTCGTTTAAGGATACCAAATGACGCCACGAGTGGAGGAAATCTGCTCCCCGATAGCAGCTACTGGATCAAAGTCAGTGTAGCCAACAAAATTGATGGAATTCCTGATACGATAGCTATCAGAAGTCAGGTGATTTCTGCCAGATTGAGCAGTGAGGTAGTAGCCAGTAGTCATTATGATTCACCTTTGAGTCCCGACAGTATTGTAGAGACTGAAGAGTTTTTTCCTGAAATAGCTGCGATAGCTCAGCCTTATACATCCATTAATGGCAAACCAAAAGAAGACGACAGTCTGTTTTACAGGCGAATCAGTGAGAGAATCAGGCATAAAAACCGTGCATTAACCGTTTGGGATTATGAGCAGCTGGTATTAGAGAATTTTCCGGAAATTTTCAAAGTAAAGTGTATGTCTAATCCGGCAATACCGGGTGATGTGATGCTGACAGTTATCCCTGATATCAGAGAAAAGCTTCCATTTGATCCTTTTACTCCGAAAGTGTCTTCTAACACACTTGCAGAGATAGGGGCGTTTCTTAAAAGCCGTGTATCCATCCATGCGCGGTTAGCAGTGAGCAACCCTTTTTATGCAGAGGTGAAAATAAGATGCACCGTTAAGTTCAACAAGGGTGTTGATCAACTCTTTTTTCAGGCCAGACTAAACGAGGAGTTGAAAAAGTTTTTATCACCATGGGCTTATGATCATTCCAATGATATCAGAATTGGCGGAGTGTTGGAGTCTGGGGTTTTGGTCAATTTCATTGCAGAGCAGGAATATGTCGATTTTGTAGCCAACCTCCGGATATTTCAGACCATCGATGGAGAAACCTCAGATGTTACCGTGCTCAACGATGGACGAAATGCAGTAATACCTCACAGACCGGATATGGTCATTACCTCCTCAGAAATACATCAAATTGATCTGGTTGACGAAAACGAATATGATGAAGACAGCGAGACAGGTATTAATTACATGGTGATAGAAGAAGACTTTATAGTTGCACAAGACATAGTGAAAAATTAGAAGATCGTACTTAAAAGGAAACAATATCATGGAAATCAATAAGAAAGACAGAACCGAATTGAAAGAGTATTTCCGGGCTACCAAAAAGCCAACGGAAAAGCAATTTGCGGAGTTTATCGATGCTTCCCTCAATCAGGCCGATGATGGAATTGTCAAATTGCCAGGGGCTCCTTTATCTGTAAGTGCAGAAGGAGAACCTGTTGGAACTCAGGAAGCTGTCCATTTTTATCAGGATTTTGGTCAGGAAATTCCAAGCTGGTCTTTCAATCTAAACCCAAGGGTAAACCCGGAAGATCCCAACTCGAATCAAAATGGTTTCAATATTAAAGATGCTACTGGAAAAAGCAGTCTTTTTATCAAATCAGGTCAGGGAAATGTAGGGATTGGCACTATAGAACCTTCAGCACCGCTCACCATTAAAGGTAATCTCGCTTCAGGACTACCTGATAAACCGATCAAGATTGCGGCAGACTGTATTGAATTCGGTGGTCAGGAAACTAGTCAAGATGTTGATTCTGCCAAACTGGCTGTTGATGGTGAATCCTTCAAACTTTATGGAAAAGCTGATAATACCGGAGGTAACCGGAAGTTAGATGTAATTGCGGAAGGCGGCATGAACGTAGATGGCTCTGTCGATGTGCAGGAATCTGTGAATGTACTGGGATCAGTAAACATACAAGGCAACATACAGGCAAAAAACGTCTTGCTCGATGAGCACATCGCTACCAGTACAAACCTGGGAGGTGATTCTTCCAGTGATCAGAGTTTACCAAGTCAAAAGGCGGTCAAAGAATATGTAGACACCAGATTACCAAAAGGTTTGATTTCTATGTGGTCGGGAGATGTCGCCCCTGCAGGTTGGGCAATCTGCGATGGTGAAAATGGCACTCCTAACTTATCAGGTCAGTTCATTGTAGGTTTTAATGCCAATCATGCAGACTATAACGAGATCGGTAAGAAAGGTGGAGCCACAGAGGTGACTTTGACTAAGGATCAGATGCCATCACATAATCACACAGGTAATACTAATGTTGATGGGGTGCATAAACACACGATCAAACACATTCTTTCTGTTGATGAAGACGGAACTGGTAGAAAATCTATGTTACTCGACGGTGAGAACCAGGGAACCTGGGTGTTCGATACAGAAGTAGATGGTGCTCATAAGCATGCTTTTACCACTAACAATACAGGTGGAAATAAACCACAGGAAAACAGGCCTCCGTACTATGTTTTGGCCTATATCATGAAATTGTAACCAGCAACCTTTTCAATAATATTCAAAGAAAAGTCAGCAGTAAAAGTTCGATTGAACAGTATAAAAATATCAAAATTAAGCTTAAATGGAATTTAATAAGAGAGACAGAACCGAACTGAAAGAATACTTCCGGGCTACCAAAAAACCAACGGAAAAACAATTTGCAGAATTTATTGACGCAACCATTAATCAGGCGGATGACGGTATTGCAAAATTGCCGGGGACACCCCTGTCGGTAAGTGCAGAAGGAGATTCTATTGGTACCCAGGAGGTCATGCATTTTTATCAGGATTTTGGTCAGGAAATTCCGGGCTGGTCTTTTAATCTAAACCCTAGGACAAACACCGATGACCCTAATTCGAATCAAAATGGTTTCAATATTAAAGATGCCACCGGAAAAAGCAGCCTTTTTATCAAATCAGGACAGGGAAACGTCGGGATTGGTACCATAGAACCTTCGGCACCTCTTACCGTTCAGGGAAATGCAGCTTCCGGATTACCGGAACAACCCATCAAAATTGCAGCTGATAGTATTGAGTTTGGCGGTCAGGATAATTCACAAAATGCCGATTCTGCTAAACTGGCTGTTGATAATGAATCCTTTAAGCTGTACGGCAAGGCTGACAATACCGGAGAAAATCGAAGACTGGATGTTTTAGCCGAAGGTGGCTTGCAAGTGTCAGGATCGGTGAATATTCAGGGAAATATTCAGGCAGAAAATGTAGCGACGAATAAAGACCTTGGCGGTGAGGAAGCCAGCGATGAGAATTTGCCAAGCCAGAAGGCAGTAAAGGAATACATTGACACGCGTTTACCAAAAGGAATGATCACCATGTGGTCAGGCAGTGTCGCACCGGAAGGCTGGGCATTGTGTAATGGAGAAAATGGGACTCCCAACCTCTCTGGTCAGTTCATTGTAGGTTATGATGAAAGCAATACAGATTACGATGAAATCGGTATGAAAGGTGGTGAAAACAAAGTTTCACTAAAAGAAGCAGAATTACCTTCCCATACGCATCAGGATACAGGACATACCCATGAAATCAGTGACCCTGGACATAACCATACAGGTAAATTGAATAAGGATATGTACAGAGGCTCCAAGTTTGATAGCGATATGGGATATGCTAAAAACTTAAATTTCAATGGGTTAGTGAGACTTACGAATCGAAATACTGGAGGAGGCGTTGATTCAAACCCGGGTGTCGGATATGAGTTTGATTTAAGAGCATATGGTGAGATACAACCTAGCCAAAGCAACATCAAAATCAAAACCGGAAAATCAAATCTCACTGCAACAGGTGGTGACCAGCCTCACGAAAACAGACCGCCATATTTTGTACTGGCCTATATCATGAAGCTCTAACTGATCATCTTCATTCTAAAGCATTCTAATTCTTTTTATCATGACAATACCCGTAGAAATTCCGCGTACTTTACCCGAAGACTCGCCCATGAATTATAATTTCCTCCGGTCGGAAGGAATTAAACTTATTCAGAAATTAGGCGGAAAATCGTGGACCGATCACAACGATCACGATCCTGGCATTACCATTTTGGAACAACTCTGCTATGTGATTACCGATCTGGCATATCGATTGAATTACGACATTAAGGACTTATTGGGAGCTGATGCTGAAGCATTTGAGGAATTGTATGGTCCTGCCGATATTCTTACCTCCAACCCTGTGACGTTAACGGATATCAGGAAGCTGGTAATCGATATCAAAGGCGTCAGGAATGCATGGGTTGAGCCTTTGATGGATCCAGATTTGTCATTGAGGGGGCTTTATCAGGTGGTAGTGGAAAAAGACGACCTTATTGAAAGTGGAGGCAATTTAGTAAGGAAGATCAGAGAAAGATTGAATAGTCACCGTGCATTGTGTGAAGACTTTGAAGAAATCAAACTGCTCGATAAACAAAGAATCAGGCTTTCAGGAACTGTCGAAATTGCTGATGAAACGGAAGACATCAATGAGTTGATGGCTGAAATACTTCATCAGATTAAGTTACACTTATCGCCCGATATTCAATATCAGTCGTTGAGACAGATGCTGGACAGTGGAAAATCTGTCGATGAAATTTTTGATGGTCCTGTGCTGGATCATGGATTTATTGATTCGGAAGAGTTAGAACGTCACGTAAGAAAAACTGAAATCCATGCTTCGGATATCATCAAAGAAGTGATGGATGTTCCAAATGTCCTCTCTGTACAGGATCTCACGATGATCTCAGGAAGTGACAATGCTAAAAATTGGGTTTTTCCACTTGATAGCAATAAAACACCTACACTTGATGAACTGGCAACACTTGATAATCTTCAATTTAGGGTGCGCAGGCTACCAGCAACTATTAATAAAAGCCGGGTGCTTGAATTATTGGAGAGAAAGGTTTTGTCTGCAGTCAATATCAAGGGATCTGCTGATCAAAATAACGATCTGTTCCAGTCTACGGGGAGGGATAGAAATATTGCGTATTACTATTCTGTGCAAAACCACTTTCCGGCAAACTACGGTATTGGCAATTCAGAACTGCCGGAAAACGCAAGCACATTGCGCAAAGCTCAGGTCAATCAGCTGAAAGGGTACCTGACAATTTTTGATCAGTTACTTGCTAATTATTTTTCGCAAACTGCCAATTTCAAAAAACTGGTCAGCTTTGATGGGGATGTGCAAACAGCCTATTTCAGACAGTCTTTGACGAGTGCAGTCAACGGATTGAATGACATATTATCGAGTGAGGGCAGTTACCAAAATTACGTTGCTGGCTCGCAGGATCATTTAAAAGAGATGCAGAAAAGAAACAAATTTCTGAATCATCTGCTGGCGCGTTTTGGAGAAAAGTTCAGTGGCTATAGTGTCATGCTGCAAAACACCGTTGAAGATCAAAAGGAGTACTGCGAAAAGTTGATCAGAGACAAATCAGAGTTCCTAAAAAGCTACCCGGGACTAAGTGCGGGTAGAGGAACAGGGATGAATTACCTGAGCTCTGCTAATCAACAGGACATTTTATCCGGTTTTGAGAAAAGAGTGGCAGCAAAAACAGGCTTACAGAAAGAATTGGCAAATACTGAAAATGAAAGACCTTTTTACCTGATAGAACATATTCTGTTAAGACCAACTCCTGCAGATACTCATTCATTAGAAGATTACTTTGCCCAACAAGGTATAACGGCTTTTGAGTCCGCTTCGGGTAGAAGACGAACCAGGTGCCTTGCCGCAAACCACAACTTGCAGGAAGGTGAGAAAATCAGACTTTTCGATAATGATACTTATCAAGGGGCTTATCAGGTGGTTTCAGTGTCTGAGTTAAGTTTCGAAATTGATACCACTTATCAGGAGGAAGGAGATAATACGACTGCCAGCTGGCAAAGAACTGAGCCGGACATACGTTTTTTGATGTTGTCAGAGGCAATCAACGCCTTTTCAAAAAGCTCATCAGGGAATACCTATTGTACAGTTGAAAATAGTCTGGCTGAAAACGACCAGGTAAAAATTGTTGGAACCATGCAGTATGATGGAAGCTATCGGGTGAGCAAGGTGACTACCGAAGGATTTGAAATCAGCGTACCATTTACCACCGACGATAGTAATGGCAGATGTTTTCCGGAGTTAGCAAGTCAGGATCCCTATTCATTGCAAATGACGATCGTAATTCCTGCGGATAACAACTGGTTTGCCAATGAGACCTACAGAGAATTTATCAGCAATACCATCAGTGAAGAAACACCTGCCCATATCAGGCCTCACATCAAGTGGTTTAGCAAAGATGAAATGACACTTTTCCGCTCAGCCTATAGCAAGTATATGGACATCTTACAGCAACGCTGATTTTCGTTGAATGGCAAAGCAAAATTACATTATCAATAAGCAATTAATTGACCTCAGGCTCAATGATGAGGAAGGTGTCAAAGAGCTGCAGGAAACATTTCGGAAGTTGTACTACCGTGAACTGGTTCCTGTTATAGAGCAATTGCTGGATAAGTATTTTGTTGAAAACGATGAAATTCATCATCAGATCAATCGGCTGGAAATAGATTTGGGGAAGCTGGAATTGGATACTGTAGCAGATCAGTTTAAATCAAAATTTGAAAAATCTCTCCAATCATTGCAGCAGGATAATTATGTTGTGAATGCGCGAACTGGGGAATTGTCCGAAAGGAATGAACTGGAAGCACAAAAGACACCTTTCAACATTCTTTCATATTATTTATCTGCTGGCAGATTGCCATGGTGGAGTCCCGATATGTCGAAAGAATTTCTTGAAAAACAGTTGGACTTGCTGATTAAGAAACCAGAATTAGCATTTATTAAGTTGCTGAGTAACCTACACAAAAATGAAAATTCTCTGCAGCGATTTTTAAATAGCTTTCAGATAGATACTTTTGATGAGC
>JBCBHL010000001.1:0-63724 GCA_038525605.1 Bacteroidota bacterium | reverse complement strand
AAGAACAGCTCATCAAAAGTATCTATCTGATCGCAGGAATATCCTTAGTAGATGTTCAGAAACTCATAGAACAAGTCAAAAAGCAAATACAGTTTTCAGGGCCGAAGCTAGCGAAGGTACCATCGCATAGAGAAATTGTAAAAGCGCTGATATTTAATATCTTCAATCAGTTACCGATGGCTCAGCAGCCACCGCGATCCTTTTTGCAAATGAAAAGCATTTACAGCACATCAACACTCGATTTGCTGGGAGTTGATTCGGTAAAACGGGAAAGTACTGTGCTGAAGTCAGTGAAGAGCATAAAGAGTCTGATCAGGTATTATTTGTCATTGAACAAGGAGATTGAGCTATGGCAGCATTTCTTTCAGCATCTAGCCAATAAAATCTCAGGATCTGCTTTCAAGGGAGTTTCATCGGCATCATTACAAAAACTCGAAAACCTGTTGCAGGAGTTACAGTCAAATGCTGAAAATGCAGTTTTATTGACTGGAATCAGAGGAAACGGTCAGAGCAGTCAGGGCGATGCTGATCAGCAGGCAAAAAAACGGATTGAGGAATTAGTGAAGACTAAATTAATTCCGCTGGCAGAATATGTCCATCAGATAGATTGGGAAATTCACAAAGCGCAGGCCTTCAAAAGCAGCTCAATACAGGCAGGTTTGTCTGACTTTAATGATACGGATTTCATTTCAGTGTCTAATGCAGGACTCGTCTTGTTATGGCCTTTTCTGGCTAGGTTTTTTGAGAATCTCGGGCTGGTAGAAGACCAGGTGTTTAAAGACATCCCGGCAAGGCAAAAAGCAGCCTGCATGCTTCAGTTTATTTGTGGGCAGGAAGAAACGGAAATTTTTGAGGGACAGCTACCGCTGGCAAAGGTCTTATGTGGGATTCCTATGGAAGAGGCAGTCCGGATCACCGATATCTCAGATTCTGACAAGGAGATAGTCGATGGCCTGCTTAAGGCTATTATCAGACAGGTGCCACAATGGAAAAACATGTCTGTGAAAGGATTTGTCACCTCCTATCTTGAAAGACCAGCCTCACTGAGAATTCGGGACAATCACTGGTTGTTGCAGGTGCAGAGAGAAACGTATGATATTCTGCTGCAGAAACTGCCCTGGGGCTATCATACGGTTAGTTTACCCTGGATGGATAGGGTTTTAGTAGTAGAATGGTAATATGAAATTTAAGGAGAAATGATCGGTCAAACAGAGACAAATAGCGATAGAATTTTAGCAGATAGCAATGAAAAGGCCACTGCAATTGGTCATGAGCTAGCATGGTTTCAGGAAGTTTTACACATCAGGCTCGCACTCTATTTCAATCATGAAACACCTTACCAGTCTATCTATGAACTTCCACCTCCTGGGTTAAAGGACAAAGAAGATCCCTATGCTGATTTTGTTAGCAAAAACGCCTTGGGTTTTGATGAAAGGCTATTGCTCTGCCTGGCAATTATTCCGCATGTAAAACCGGAGGCACTTGACATTCTTTTGAGTAAAAACAAAGATTACGACCGCAGATTTAGTGAGTTTGGCGGTGTGTTACTGGAAGGACACAATGGACTTATTGCCACTGTAGATACTGCACTTTTTCTGGTGGCAGGAGGCGATCTGTCAAAAAGACTGAGGTATCAGAAAGCATTTGCAGGTGACTTCAAACTGATCAGTCTGGGGATCATCGATCGATTTGGGCAGAGGTCCGGAATGCCACTCAATAGTGGGGTATGGATGGTTTCAAGAGAGTATTCCGAGCAATTGCTCATCGGAAAGACCTATCAGGCTGTATTCAGTGCTGACTTTCCCGCTCAGCGGATACAGTCCGGTTTGGAATGGGACGACCTGGTAGTTTCTAAATCTACTGCCAGAAGCTTGCAGGAAATAAAAGACTGGGTACAGCACGAGCAGGTAATTATGGATGATTTCGGGCTGGGACGCAGACTGAAACCGGGTTATAAAAGTCTTTTCTATGGCCCTCCGGGAACAGGTAAAACCATGTCTGCGGCATTATTGGGCAAGGTGACTCATAAATCAGTCTACCGGGTTGATATCAGTATGGTCGTTTCCAAATACATCGGCGAAACCGAAAAGAACCTGGCTAAAGTCTTTGACCAGGCACAGAAACATGGATGGATATTATTTTTTGATGAAGCTGATTCACTATTTGGAAAAAGGACACAGGTCAGTAGTGCAAACGATCGCTATGGTAATCAGGAAATCGGATATCTGTTGCAAAGGATTGAAGATTTTGATGGTGTAGTTTTATTGGCAACCAACCTCATGGATAACATCGACGAGGCGTTTTCGCGAAGGTTTCAGTCGATGGTTGAGTTTAGAATGCCTGGAGTAGAGGAGCGACATAAGCTTTGGAGTCAGTCATTCTCTTCCAAAATGCCACTAGATGACAAAGTTGATCTGTGGAAACTCGCAGAAAAGTTTGAAATATCAGGTGGTCTGATGATGAATGTGGTGAGGAAGTGTACTTTGAATGCCATTACGCAAGGAAAAACAACAATTACACTTCAGAATCTGGAAACTGCTATTAGAAGAGAGCTACAAAAAGAAGGCATACTATTAAACTAATATACTCATGAAAGATAAAAAGAAGATTAGAATCCTGTCTCTTGATGGAGGAGGGATAAGAGGGATCATACCGGCAACAGTCGTCAAATATGCGGAACAATATTTACAGAAGAAAGCTCCGGGAACTACTATCGCGAATCACTTTGATTTCATTACAGGGACCAGTATTGGTGGAATTCTGGCTGCATTGTATCTAATGCCCGATGAGAAACAGCCTCAAAAAGCAAAATTTAGTGCTTCTGAAGCTTTAGATCTATTTGTAGAAGAAGGCTATGATATTTTCAACAAGTCAAAAATCCCCGAGTTCAGGCGATTATGGGGATTGCTCAATGGAACTGCTTTTAGTCCAAAGCATCTGGAGCAGCTGCTTGAAATAAAGTTTGGGAATACATACATGCATGAATTGCTCAAGCCATGCCTTATACCCACATACGACATTAACAGTCGCTCTGCTTTTTTCTTCAACAGCACAGATGATCGGCGTAAAAGAAAGTTTCTTTTGAAAGATGTTCTCAGATCTACCTCTGCTGCTCCCACATATTTTCCTTCTGCTTTTATCAGGAATAAAGCGAATATTGCGGATGCTGAAGAAAGAGAGATGCGCAACATTGATGGGGGTGTGTTTGCCAATAGTCCTGCATTATGCGCTTATGCAGAGGCGAGGAATCACCATTTTAAAGACAGAAATATTAAGGAACCAAGGGCGGAGGATATGTATATGCTTTCTATCGGTACTGGTGGAGGTCAATTTTCATTGAAAAGGACTAAAATAAGTGGTCGATGGAGTTTGCTGAAATGGGCGCAATATATCCCCGACATCATGATGGATGGCGGTGTGGATACGACGACCTATCAGATGGATGCGATTTTTAAATCAGTAAGGGAAGAAGGACAAATTAATTACAAAAGGATAGATGTCCCTACTAGTGCGAGAGATTACGATTCGGACATGTCTAATGCCGATCCGGAGAATATTCAGAAGCTGTTGAGTGCTGGTGACCATACGGTGACAGCTGCCATAGCCAATGGACTCAACGTTTTTTTAGATGGCCTGCTGGACGAGGAACTGTATTCTTTGACCTCTACAGTGAATTTGCAGAAATCGTAAATTCATTCAGGAATGAAAGCATCACTTGAATATTCAAATGACCCAAAAGCGCAAAGGAAGACCCAGCAAGAAGTTGCTGGCAGTCAGGAATCAATCACAATTACAGACGACCGCCCATCCACTGTTTATCAGCGCCGGCTAAAAAATGACATTGAGGAGTCTAAAGCCAATACTAATTCCTCTATACAACGAAAACCTAATCAAACCGGACTGCCTGACCAACTGAAGTCCGGAATCGAAAACCTTTCCGGTTATGCAATGGATGATGTAAATGTTCATTATAACTCAGCCAGGCCAGCACAATTCAATGCCCTTGCCTATGCACAAGGAACAAATATCCACCTCGGACCCGGACAGGAACAGCACCTCCCACATGAAGCCTGGCACGTAGTACAACAAAAGCAGGGAAGGGTAAGGCCAACTTTTCAATTCAAAAGAGGAGTCAAGATCAATGACGATGCTGGATTAGAAAAAGAGGCAGATGTAATGGGTGATAAGGCAATGCGGCTTAAGACTGATAATCCTGCACAGCTTAAAGAAAGTAATACCGCTAATGGACCCATTCAACGGAAAATTGGGTTTGAGTTCCAGGCTTATGATAGCGTGACATTTAACTCAAACCATTACGATGCTGGGATGGGTACTACCGAAGAGAACGAGCTAGCTCGGGCCGATGGCTTTAAGATAGAAGGAGATTATGGGAATTCATTTGATGAGTTGGAAATCATTACAGTAGCAGTTGATGAGACTGACCCTGGGCGTAGACGACTCGAAGAGATTATGACTGAAGTCGAAACGTTTACGAAGGGCATCAGACATGAGCAACAAGTGACCAATTTGCACCCAGGGTCACTAGCCTGGTTGCCTAGTTATATAAGTGGAGGGGTTACGTTTCCAACTACCACTCTATTTTTCGATGTAAATGGTTCAGTTCATTTTCACCCACAGGCAACTGTAGGTGTTAAGTTTGAAAAGATCCATTATTTAATCGATCGATTAACCAAAGCCCCATTCAGAAAGGGTAAAGGCAGAACTTATAAGAGATTAGGTACGAGGGCTTATTACAAAACATATTTGGGTAAACTACTAGATAAGCCACTGACAAAGTATACAAATACCATCGGCTGGAGTCAAAAGGAAGATCAAAAACCATTTAGGAGCGCCTGGGCTAATGGATTAAAAAAGGCAAAAGAGTTTGGTCAGAGGGTAAATGCATCAGAAAAGACGATAAGTTTTATGGCAATACTCTACGGTATGGCAGAAGCTAGTGGAAGTGGAGCAATAAACCCGGAGGATAGTTCTGTTATTAAATATTATATGCCATTCCTTTTTAGAATGGGGTTACTCCCGTTTTATAACTCCCTCAACCCTGGTGAAATAGCGGTAATCAACGGAATACCTCCAGCGATTAAAAATCAATTAATTGTTCCGAAAGTTCCTGATGGCCTTAACAGAAATCAAATGACTATTAGAAACTTACTGAACTTATTGAGTAATGGACAAGATTTGCAGAGCATTTGGCCTACTGCTTTGGACGGTTACGGTCAAACTAACAGAACAGGGGAGTTTGGAATGACTAACACCTCAGATATAGGAGATTCCGAAACAGAACAAAACAGAGCAGGAGCTATTATTGAACTGCGCAAACTCAGGAATGATGTGCCTCCTTCAAAATTAAAACCTTTCGCTTTAGCAGTCTTCGATCTGGTGAGGACTATCAACGTTGAGGATTAGTCAGCGACTTAGAAATAGGAGTACTAACCATTAAAATAAGGTGTACAATGAAAGAATCACTTGAATATTCAAATGATCAAATAGCTCAAAGGAAGACCCAACAAGAAGTTGCTGGCAGTCAGGAATCAATCACAATTACAGACGACCGCCCGTCCACTGTTTACCAGCGCCGGCTAAAAAATGACATTGAGGAGTCAAAAGCCAATACTAATTCCTCTATACAGCGAAAACCTAATCGAACCGGACTGCCTGATCAATTGAAGTCCGGAATCGAAAATCTTTCCGGTTATGCAATGGATGATGTAAAAGTACATTATAACTCAACGAGACCAGCACAACTCAATGCCCTTGCCTATGCACAAGGAACAAATATTCACCTGGGACCCGGACAAGAAAAGCACTTGCCACATGAAGCCTGGCATGTGGTACAGCAAAAGCAGGGGAGGGTGAAACCCACTATGCAGTTCCAGGGAAAGATAGCTGTCAATGAAGATGCTGGTTTGGAGAAAGAAGCAGACGTGATGGGAAAAAGAGCTGCCAATTCAAATATTGTAGTTGATAGTGCTATTAATCAAATGATCATCGAAGATTTCAAAAATGATTCAATGCCTTTGCAGAGATATCAAAAAACAGATGATGAGGTGATTCAACTTTACACTAACTATACAGGGGTCGCAAATCCAAATACACAACAATTCGTAGCAGCCCTTACTCTTGCAGTTCCGGTAGATAGGTTTTCTGGTCACGATTTGAGTGGGGTTAACATGCAGGCAGTTCAGCCAGCATTACTACAAGGCATTACCTATCATAGATGTACATTCAACAATAGAAACTTTGCTAATTTGAACATTCGTACTAGTGAATTTTATAGTTGCGATTTAAATCAATGTGATTTTCGAAGCACAGATTTATCGTTTGTAACATTTTCTGACTCCGAGTTTGATGACCAGGTTTTATTTAATTTGCAGACTAATTTTGATAACGCAAGATTCGATACGGATTCTTTAGCATTTATACTTTGGTTTGGGAGAGGAAATAATATGAATGTTCAAAACCGCCCAAACTTATCATTAAATAATATCTGGTTAAACGGAACCCGGTTTAGACATCAAACACTTCTGTTCCCCAATCACGCAGGTATGCTCGATATATTTCCACATGCTAGTTTACCAGGTCTGAATATGTCATTTTTTCAAATGCCGAATGTGAATTTTGCACATGCTAATCTACAAAATGCTCACTTACAAGGCAATGACCTTACAGGAGCCAATCTACGTAGAGCTGTTCTGTCTGGGGCTGATCTAAGAGGGACTAACCTTACAGGAGCCAACCTGCATCGTGCTGATCTGACTGGAGCTGACCTTCGGCGTACTACTCTCACAACAGCCAATCTGAGTAATGCTAATCTGTCTGGGGCCGACCTTCGGTGGGCTAACCTTAGAGGAGCCGACCTGGATAATGCTGATCTGTCTGGAGCTGACCTAAGAGGTGCCATAATGAACAATGTGATATATCGTAATACCGTTCTTACTGGTGCCAATCTGTCATGGCAAGTTATCACACAAGGTTTACTAGATAATTCAGTTTTGGGAGGAATTTCTTTCATAAACTCAGATTTTCGGGGTCTTCAGATAGATGCCATAGGTCCATTTGTTAACGATAACCTGACGAGAGCGAATTTTAGCAATTGTAGGATAATTAATGTGAATTTTTCAAGCTCACAACTGATAAGAGGAATATTTGATAATGCGGAGCTATATCGTGTAAATTTTCAAAATGCAGATTTGACTAATGTGACTTTTAACAATGCTATGTTTCATACTGTCCGACCTGCCGCTGTAGGCGAAGAACCAAGGGCAAGATTGAGAAGGGCCAGGCCGAAGCTAAATACGCGACATTTCACAGGAGCGATTTTGACAAATGCTGACTTTAGACAAGCATCTTTAATGAGTGGTGCCAGAGTGTTAGCGCTGGATACAGCGGCCATTACGTTTCTGAGAGGACGAAATGCATTAGCCTGACAATCAAAAACTGATCTTACAAGCTTTATAAGTTGTAATCAATTCTAAGTAATAGTGTAGTTTAAAATAGAAAATACCGCTTACATTATTTTAAATAAATATGAAAGAGATAGTTAATCAAGCCTATGAACAACAAACCAAAACAATCCTGCGAGTATCGAATGAACCAGGTGGCAAGGCGAGAGCCGGATATGTAGATTACAAACCGAAATGCGTTCTTCAACGCCAGTTAAAAAATGCCATTGAGGATTCTTCGGGTAATGGCAATTTACCATTGCAGCGAAAGGCTAACGCAACCGGATTACCAGACCAACTTAAATCCGGAATCGAGAACCTTTCCGGTTATGCAATGGATGATGTAAATGTGCATTACAATTCTGCAAAACCAGCACAACTAGATGCTCTTGCATATGCACAAGGAACAGACATCCACCTGGGGCCCGGGCAGGAAAAACATCTGCCGCATGAAGCCTGGCATGTGGTACAGCAAAAGCAGGGGAGGGTGAAACCCACTATGCAGTTTCAGGGAAAGATAGCGGTCAATGATGATGCTGGTTTGGAGAGAGAGGCAGACGTGATGGGGGCAAAAGCTCTATCATACGGAGGATCGCCAGCAGCAGAACGGTTCAATGCTGTTTCCTTTTCAGGACGGTCAGTTCACCAGCTAAGGATAAAAAATGGCAATGGTCCCTTTGCCTATGTTCGTTCTAAAGAGAGAGTGAAGGAATTAGTCTCTGAAAGGCGGGACGATGTAGAAACGCCCTGGATCAATGAGTTATTGGAGGAGGTCTGGAAAAGATATGGAGGTGTCTGGAATTATACCACGATTAATAGAATTATCGGGATGATCGAGGAAACAGAGGAAAATGCAGAAAAAGCATTCTTCGTCTTTAAAAGTGGGATCATCTTAAATGATAAAAATAAAAGATTAGAACTAATGCAGGAATATGAAAATAATAAAGATAATGATGAGCTGCAGTTTCTTGATGAGATATATCAAGATATCAGTACAAGATTTATAAATATGCTGGATCAACTATTGTTCAGTTTTTATTTTAATAAAGTTGATAAATCAATTATCGACAAAGCAGGAGCAATTGACAGCTTGCGAAAGAGGCTAGATCTGCAAAAGAATAGAGAAACAAATGTGCCGGAGACAGGTGAGAATCAGCAAGATGAAGTATTGTATGAAGATTCAGCGGCATTTGATACGAATACCGAAACAGTTGGAAATGTGATTGACACAGATATTGTCACTGGCAATTACGCCTATGTATTTGGCTGGCTGGAACATAATACAATGATTCCAAGACCTACCAGATTTGCTGCATCCGAAATTCGTAATTTAGCCATGTCAGGTGGTATGAGATATAGTCGTCCGCTTAGATGGATTCTAAATCAACCCGGATCTTTGATGATGGCAAATGAATACGTTCAGGGAAGGGATAATTCTTCCGAGGTACCTGGGTTTATAGTAGGTGTGCATGAATCAGATGAAGAAACTAAATTAAAAGAATTTGAAACAATCGGGGAGAGAGAGCAGCCGGGAGATCGTGCAGAAGCTATGATGCTGGATTTAGCCCAACATATCAAGATGAAATTGTTCAGGGATTTTATTCACGATGCACAAAACAACGATGAAGATCCAACTGAAAGGATGGTGACCCAATACGACGCGATTAAGCAAATTCAAAATGATGCGCAATATATCAATTTGCTGCAAAGGATTTATTCCGTAAAAGTACAAATTTTATTTCCCTGGAGTTTGAGTCATAAAATCGGTCCGGAAAGGCAGCCTGCCTATTTGGAAGACTTTCATGATTTCCGAAATAGAATGGACAGAAAGGGAAGAATAAAAAATACATTACCAGAGGGAATGGTTGCCCCACTTGATTCCAATGATTTCAAAATACAAAAAAAAAAAACGCCAAACAAGGTTTCGTAGCATTTGAAAAATAAAGAAAGTGATATGCATCTTATTAAGTATTACTTTTTTTGATAGTAGCCTGATATTGTAGTTTGCGGATTTATCAAGACAACTTTGATACATCAGTTATTGGAGAATAGATCAACATAATGAAATCATCAAAAATCAAAATCAAAGATCGGAAAGGGCCGGCAAAGTATTTGGCAGAGCCTTTACAAGGAACCGCAACTATTGCTGATAATCGCATGGGTGCAGTTTATCAGCGAAAGCTCCATGAAACGATGAATCACCAACGAATATCTTATCCTCGGTTAAGTAAAAGAAATGACGGATTACCTGCTCAACTGAAGTTCGGAATCGAAAATCTTTCCGGTTATGCAATGGACGATGTGAAAGTGCACTACAATTCACATAAACCTGCACAACTAAATGCCCATGCCTTTGCACATGGTACTAATATCCACCTGGCACCTGGTCAGGAAAAACATTTACCGCATGAAGCCTGGCATGTAGTGCAGCAAAAGCAAGGGAGGGTAAAGCCTACCTTACAACTGCGAAGTAATTTGAAAATCAACGATGATGCTGGTTTGGAGAGGGAAGCTGATTTGATGGGAGATAAGGCAATTCAAAGGAAAGGCCAGGTATCAAAATCAGATAACATCCAAAATAAGGATACAAGAAATAATCATCAGATTGCTGCTCTATCTAAAGTCATACAATGCCAAAGAATCAAAAAGACTGTAGGTGCTAGGGTAGGTCTGGAAATTGAAACTAGTTTACCGGTAAGAAGGTCAAAAAGCGAACGTGTTACCTACAAAGGAAAGAAATACGAAGAAAAAGAAATCCATGTATTAGACAAGCATAAAAATGCCATGCATTTAATCAGTCTGTTAAATGGGTTGGATAACAGTGAACAAGGTGAAATAAACCAAGAAGAGAGTAAAAAAGTTAAAGCATTAATGGCAGTTCTTAATTTAACCAATTCCCAAGTTGGACCCTCTATTATTAATCATCTTGATGGTAAAGCTGCTGATATTCCTTTAAAACAGTGTATTGGAAGAATACAAAGTGCATTCCTTGGAGTATTTGATGTTCCAATTGGAAAACTACTACACCAGGGTAAAGGTTGGCAGGCAGTAAGTGAAAAAGTACCTATGACTGTGGAAGGCTATCGAAATGGTCACTTAGCATCCAATATGGGGGTTGAAATTGTGACAGATCCTGTTAAAAGTAAACAGCAGGCAGATGATATAATGGATGATATAGAGCAATGGTTAAAACCTGTTTATTCAACTAAATCATTTGAAGTGGGGGCATTTACTTATGAGATTCCTGAACATGATAAAATTGCTGAAAACTATTTGAAAGGTGGTCAGCTAAAAGGCAATATACAAGTGAACATTGGTGCCACCTTAGAGGATGTTATAGACGTGTTTCATACAAATCTTGAAGACGTAAAAGATCCTGATGACAAAAAATTCCTAACTGATATTTTGGCCGATTTTGGAAGTGATGAATTCTGGAAATCAGTAAAGGCTGAATTCAATGCTTTTCGATGGACAAACCCTTTGATGGCTAAGAAAAAGCAAAAATTTTCAAATCAGACCAATTATAAAGAAAGAAAACGGCTAAAAAAGTATGATGATTTTACTATCAACCCGGAAGACGAACCATTTCTTAGAAACATCATGTTTCAACACATCTATCAACTGGCGGCAGATTTAAGAAAGATGACTGATGAGTCCAGCCCGAAAAACAAATTCCCAATCTTACTCAAAACGCCGGTGGAAATACAAACAAATCTAAGTGCCTGGAAAAACCGAGAGAAGATATGGGGTATCAAAGACAAACTAGATGACCATCAAAAGGCATTTAGGACCAGGTTTACAGAAGCAATTTTCCTGGCAATCAGTAGTTCCGGAAAACACAAATCATTGCTCAAACAGATAAGATCTTTAATACAGATATTACAAGGGTTAGCCGCTGACAAACAGTATGATTTTAATAACAATATTACCAATCCAGAGCATCTGGCAATAGAAAATGATAAGCATGCCGGCGTATTTGAGATCAGGTATCTGCAAAACAACACTTATAAACAGACAGAATGGTTGGGTTTGTGGCATAGCTATTTATTAGATTACCCTGATAAAAAAAACGTAAAAAAATTCAATACTGTCGGCATACTAAAAGCTGGCGAAAAGCATAAAAATACTATGAATGAGATTTTGAATTCATTAAACAAGGACTAAACAAACATTTATGTCATTCATTCAATGGAACAATTGAAAGAACAAATGGGGAGATACGCTGAAGGAACTAAGTATCAAAATAAACTTGAAAAGTACCCGAATTAAGCACCGTGTATGACTTTATATCAAACTCCCTCAGTCTGAAGAAAAGAAGAAGTGATGCCGGATCGAAAATTCAGAGCAATTCGAATCACCTGATGTTATATGAAAGGGGAGTTAAACTATGAAAGCAAAATGTTACAAGACTGAGCAAGAAGAAAAAAAATATGCCCGCGAAAGAACTGAATCGCATAACGATCAATTAGCTCAAATAAATGATCATCGTCCAAATAGTACCATCCAGAGAAAGCTTCTGGATAGAATGAACGGTACTTCAAAATTCGACCGAATCGTAGCAAAGATGGGATTGCAATATGGTGTGGATACATCCGGCTTGAAGGCGACTCACAATTCCTCTCTTCCTTCCAGGCTCCATGCAGAAGCCACTATTCAGGGGAATCGGATTCACTTCGGTCCGGGGCAGGATTCACCACATAACATCCGTCATGAAGTAGCACATGCCATCGATAACAGGATGAACGGCACTCCGGCAGGGGACAAATTTGTCAATGGATATTTGGTTGATACTACACGTGAAAAAGTGGTGGGCAATATGGTAAATAACTCAGGCAGTCCGCAGCTTCCTGCAAATAGTATAAAACCTTTACAAGTCAATGGCTTTTACGGACAATCATCCGTTGTTCAGAGAAAAGTAAAAGTTGATAAAGAAGAGCTCAATGAAACAGAAATCAGTAAGCACCTTGATCTGACGGGTGAAAATCAAAAGCTTTTTTCAACCCATATTTACCCGGCCTATGATCAGGTAGGTAAATCTTTCGGCAACCTCGAAGAACTGTCTGGGAGAATGGAAAAAGTGCTTCCGGAGTATTTCGGACTTTTTCGTAGCTCTAAAGGTAAAATCTGTGATTTCATCGGGCATCAAATCGTATTTCAGAAGCTGGTCAGAAGTAACCAAAAGGATTTTGAATTCTTGTTGACTACTGCAGGCTATGAACATGAGTTTGCAGACATGATCAATAGTCCATTAAATGGGGTTTCTCACCTGGAAATATCCGAAAGCATGGAGAAAATGCCTCTGACTAAACTGCCGTTTACGCTGGAAACGGACGCGATGAATGCCCTGGAACTAGTGACACCTCCTTTTTTGCTTCCAGCTAGCAAGGGCAGACCATTGCCCTATTGGGAAACAGCTAACGAAATAGATGTGTTGTTTCAAAAAGCCCTTCATTCATTGATCGAAAAACCAACAGATCATACCATCCTGGGTTTAATCGGAGGATTTAAGACAAATTTTGGACTGAACTTTACATTGAACCCTGTAGAAATCAAATCTGAGCATCTTTCTCATAATACGAATATTGATAAAGTGAGAGGATTCATCAGCGCTGATCAGCTGATCATAGATAAAGATTCACTCTCAGAAATCAGGATAGGAGAAAGTAAGAAAATAGCTGGATTTTCAAAGGGGTTAGGTAACAAAGGTAAAAACAATGACCATCTTGAAAATGGGGTGTTGTCTCAGATTAATTTCGCTGCTGACATGGAAACAATTGCACTATTTGACCAAATGAAAAGTAACCTCTCTCATGCTGTAATTACCAAACGATTTGTCGAAACTGAAGAGTTGCTGGCGAAATTGATTAGACTAAATTACCATAGTCCAAAGCTGATATCCGTACATCAGCAAGTTATCAGGAAACTGGCAAATTCTCTGATCATAGATGATCTGAGTAATCTAAAGCAGGCTCAGCTCAAACTGTATCAGGCAATTAAAGATTCAAAGACAAAATCAAGTTCTTTCGCATTTACGATTCTCAAAGCAACAGTAAAAATGCATGCCGAATTCATCTCCAAGGTGAAAAATCCGGGTGTCTTGTGGATCAAAGATCATGTAGCCAGTATGGCATTAGTGCTAAACAAAGTTGAACTCAAAGCACTAATCAGTTCACTGAAAGAAGGTCTTACGAAGATCAGTGGAGATACACAATTGTTTAATGAAATTGAAATGGACGGTAAGCAGGATAAGCACAAACGATTAGTCCGGGATATCGACACGTTGATTTTAAATTTGATCGATGTACTGAACAATGGAAAAAATAGAGTAGCTAATCGCAAACCGACAACAAATCACTTGTATGACCATGATGACACATTGGTAGGAGCCAGACAAGCCACATACCTTGATCAGGCGAATGTGCAATTGCCAGCATTATGGCCTGATATGCGCCTGCATGTCGCTGAAGTCCGGGAAGGAAATGTTGGAAAAATTTTGAAAGCCGTTAATTGACTTTAAAACAGTCAGCTTTTTTCCGAATGCCTCAAAAAGTCCATTTACCGATTGGAAAAATGCTTCTGCACAAAGGAGAAATGCGTTTGTCAAGCGGAGAAGTCAATTTGCAAAAAGGAAAGTACGTTTGTCAAATAGAATAGTCCATTTGCCGAGTGGAAAAATGCATCTGCACGAAGAAGAAGTGCTTTTGTCAAAAGGAAAAGTCCGTTTGTCAAGTGAAGAAATGTATTTGTCAAATGGAGAAGTGTGTTTGTTAAGTGGAGAAATGCATTTGTCAAAAGGAAAAGTCAATTTGCAAAAAGGAAAAGTCCATTTGTCGAGTTGAAAAATGCTTCTGTGCAAAGAAGAAATGCGTCTGTCAAAAGGAAAAGTACGTTTGTCAAGTAGAAAAGTCCATTTACCGAGTTAAAAAATGCAGCTGCTCAAAGGAGAAATACGTTTGTCAAGTGGAAAAGTCAATCTGCACAAAGGAGAAATGCGTTTGTGAAGTAGAAAGGTCAATTTGCAGAAATGGAAAAGTAAGCATTATCCGACTTCTCTTTTTAATCCTTGCCCTTGTTGGTATTTTCATCAACAGGAGAATTCAGGTCACATAATGAAGCCTGGTTAAACTTTTTATAGGTACTTTAGGTATCAAAGCAGTTCTTCAAAACTTGTTAATTGGTCCAGATAAGCTGTATCCAGACAAGCATCAATCAACAACATTTTGATTATTAAGATCGCAGTTAGGCAATTCGCAGACAATGTCGGTTTTGTGATAGTTATCTTCCCGGATAGTTATTTAATTGCGCGCCGGGTGAAAGATGCAATATTTGATCTGTTTTTGGTTGAATGCGTCTTTTTGCACAATCCGCCGACGACTAATGAACGCAATTTCAGTACACTTTGTATTGGAGAATAGATCAACATAATGAAATCAGCAAAAACCGAAATTAAAGAAGAAAAAGAGCCTGCGGGACAAGCAGCAGGTTCTTCTCATGGTGCTGTGGCTATTGCAGACTATCGTCTCCTCACTGTTTATCAGCGAAAGCTCCGAGAGACGATGAATCACCACACAGCGGCAAATTCTCCCGGAGGCGAAAGAGCCAACGGCCTGCCAATCCAACTTAAATCAGGTATTGAGAATCTTTCCGGTTACTCCATGGATGATGTGAAAGTTCATTACAATTCTAACAGGCCGGCCCAACTCAATGCTTTAGCCTATGCACAAGGCACTGATATTCATCTGGGTCCAGGTCAGGAAAAACACCTGCCTCATGAAGCGTGGCATGTTGTGCAGCAAAAGCAGGGAAGGGTGAAACCATCTTTTCAATTTAAAAGAGGAATACATATCAACGACGATCTAAGTCTGGAAAGAGAGGCCGATGTGATGGGCGATAAGGCAAACCAATTTTCAGGTCATTCAGCAGCTAACGGTGCAAAGAGCAGCAAAATTGCCGATAAGCAGGTTATACAACGCGTCAGGAAGAGTGCCAATGCTAAAGTAGGTCTAGAGATTGAGACGACTCTACCAGTTTTTAACGCTTACAAAAACGCTAAGATCACGAAAATGCTGGGTATTGAGCATTATCAGCAAATCATTAGTGATTATGATGAGGAGAATGCCAGTGAGGAAAAATCAGAAGCTTATGAAAAAGCAGATGCAGAACTTCGTTTTCAGTACGATCCTGGCTATCAACAGCTCATCCATGAGGTAGCTGGCATGTGGAAAGCTGAAGTAGATCACCCACCTGTTAATAGAAGACTATATAAGGCAGGTAAGTTGTATTCGGATTCAGCGATTGAAATTGTTACAGTACCAGTAAACTCTATCGAAGAGGCCGAAAAGATATTAGTCAGTGTGAATACCTGGCTTAATGATATTGTCGAAAATTGCAAAAAGGGTCCATATACAGTAGGGAAATACACTTTTGATATCCCACCAACAGTTAAGGATTATATTTTATTCAAAGATGAACTTTGGGGAAATATTCAGGTCAACGTCGGTGCAAACTTAGGAGATCTGATATCAATGCATTCGGCTAACCTGGACACGATTTCAAATGAAAATGACACTCAGAAAAAACATGCAGAAGCTATGCAGCAGTTCTGGAATGATACTTTTTGGTTTGCAGTGTTGAATCACCTGATGAAGAAGGTATTAGTAGATGAATGGGATGCTTACTACCTAAGAAATATTTCATTTTATTACCTCTATTCAGCAGCAGCTTATTATTATGGGGTTAATGATCCGAATAAACAACAAATCAAAAATTATTTCCCAATCTTAAGCAAGACGGATATCAATCAACAAATCACATTAAGCCCGTGGGCAAAAAAGCAATATTGGGCCGATAATGACCTTCAGATCAGGTGGTGGTTGGGGGATGCAATTATGGCTAATCTGCCTTCCGAAGTAGTAAAAAATAAGGATTATCTGGAATATGTCGACTATGCTGTTAATCAATTGAAGAAAAATGAAGAGCCATTTCCGGATGTGAAGGAAAAGATTAATAGTCTAAACGACCCGAACCTATTGCAGCTTGATGATGGATCATATGCAGGCGTTTATGAAATCCGGGATACGCAGGATTCCACCTTCAGGCAAAAGTATTGGATAGATACATGGAAGAAATTCTTATTGTAGGTGTATCATTTAAAGGCCTTCTGACCATTTGCGAATATATTTCATTACCTGGAGACTACAAGTAACAACTGAAAAAGTTGACTGGCTAAATTCCGGCTTTTAGTCTTTGCCCTTGTTGCTGTTTCATCGTTTGCCCTTGTTGCTGTTGTCACCAACAAGAGATTGTAAGTAATCTTTGCAGATATTGGTGTTTTTACCTCATTGTCTTTGTTGGTATTTCTACCGATAGGAGGTTACAAGTCAAATAATGAAGTTTGGTTAAACTTTTCATAAGCAATCTGAAATTAATCTTAACAGGTACGCTCGGGTATCAGAGCAGTTCTTCAAAACCTGTTGATTGGTTCAGGTGTGTTGTATGCAGACAAGCATCAATCAACAATACTTTGATTATTAAAACCACCGTCCGGTAATTCACAGAGAATGTCGGGTTTCTGATAGTAAGATCGCAGAGACCTTATTTACTTGACGATGTGAAAAGAGCGAGGCATCAGGTCATAATTTGATAATGGCCAGGCGTTGCTATTCAGGTTGTTGAAGAACCAGCATTCGGGTTAGTTTTTAGTTTTCGAATGACTTGCACTTTCTGGTTTTTATCAACAACAGTGACAATTCTAATTTCTAATTCATTGATTATTGATCAAAATGAACAAAACGATATACGACTTATCTGCCACTAGCAAAGAACCGCGACAACAAGTGGAAGAGCATTTACATGGAGCAGCAACCATAGCAGACAATCGCCCCGGTGCAGTTTATCAGCGAAAGCTCCATGAAACGATGAATCACCCACTAAAACCTGACCCTCAGTTTAGTAAAAGAAGTGACGGTCTTCCTATCCAATTGAAAACAGGGATTGAGAATCTTTCCGGTTACTCAATGGACGATGTAAAAGTTCACTACAACTCTTCTAAACCTGCACAGTTAAGGGCGCATGCCTATGCGCAAGGCACTGATATCCACCTGGCTCCCGGACAGGAAAGACACCTGCCGCATGAAGCCTGGCATGTCGTGCAGCAAAAGCAGGGTAGAGTAAGACCCACTTTTCAATTTAAAAGAGGAGTAAATATCAACGACGACGTAATTCTGGAAAGAGAGGCCGATGTGATGGGAGAGAAGGCTTTGAAATCTCATCATGAACAGGTTGAAAATAGCGGAAATCCAGGTTTGGTATCGGAAAAGGTACATTCATCAACGATCCAAAGAAAGGATATTTACGAAGATGAAAACCTCATTATAAAGTCAAATGCAAGGTTTCGCAATAAAAAATATAAAGATTTCATAAGGCTCATCAAAGATGCATATGAGGAGATCAGGACTAATTTAACAAAGATTCTGATAGACTTGAATCGGGTCAATGGAATGCAGGTAAAAGAATACAGTAGAAATAGAAAAAGTCCGGTTTTTATCATATTGCAAGAATCATTTGGTCTACCGATCAATAATTTCACGCTTACTAAAAGATATCTACCGTATATTATACAAACATTTTCCAGGGTGAAAACAGGACTGGAAGGAAGTCCAATTACTGTTGAGATTTCCAGTGCTATAGGAAGGGATGTGTTAGGGCTAGTGAAACAGATTGAATTAGAAGAACACTCTAAAAAGGTCGGCTATTCAAAACATAGTGAAGAAGCTTTTAAAAGAAAGAACAAAAAAGTCAAAGGGGTTAAAAATATAGATAAGGTTACCATCAAAAAAGATCCATTTATTAAAGGCGAGAATATATCAAGTTTTAAATTTCTTCAAGACTCTGATGAATTAAAACAAATAAATGGAGACAGGCTTTATCTTAATATGAATATTTTATCAGGTAATGAAAAAAAGACCAAAGGAGCTGTTAGAGATACTTTTATGCATGAACTAACACACTACTTTGCCGGTACCCACGACAATTTTTACTCAACTGGTCCTACTACTGCAAAAGATAATGAGTTCGACATTAAATACAGTGTGGCTAATGCGGATACTTATGCATATTTATTCAAAAGATATATAGAAAGTAAATGAAAGCATTCTGTCATTAAGATTTGCTGTAAGTATTAAATAGTCCATTCCTTCTTATTTGATCACTAAAACCGTTGTCCGGTAATTCATAGACAATGTCGGATTTGTTATAGTCATCTTCCCGGATAATCTTTTAATTGTGCGCAGGAGAAAGGTGCAACATGCAATCAGTCTGTTTGTACAGTTCACCGATGGCTAAGGAACGCAATTTCGGTACACTTTGTATTTGAGAACAGATCGACACGATGAAATCAGTAAAAACCGAAATCAAAGATCAAAAATGGGCTGCAAGACAAGCAGCAGCGTCTTCTTATGGTACTGTGGCTATTGCAGATAATCGCCCGCTTTCTGTACACCAGAGAAAGCTCAGGGAGACGATTAATCACCAGTCAGCTGAGATTCCTTTGCCTCGCAAAAAGACTGATGGTCTGCCATATCAACTTAAATCAGGTATTGAAAGTCTCTCAGGCTACTCAATGGATGACGTGAACGTCCATTATAATTCGTCTAAACCTGCGCAACTTCAGGCCCATGCCTACGCACAAGGTACTGACATCCACCTGGCTCCCGGACAGGAAAAACACCTGCCTCATGAAGCCTGGCATGTCGTACAACAGAAGCAGGGGAAGGTGAGGCCTACTTTTCAATTCAAAAGAGGAGTAAATATCAACGACGATGTAAGCCTGGAAAGAGAGGCCGATTTGATGGGAGAGAAGGCACATAAATTTAGCCAGTCTGCGGTTCACAGTACAAGGCAATTGTCTCTAAAACCGATCAGTACACCTGTTTTTCAGCGCATTCGGAAAAGTGATGATGCGATGGTAGGAATCGAGATAGAAACATCTCTTCCCGTTCTGAAACCAGGGCGTCTGGAGGCAATTAAGGATAATGATAGCGAAGATAGGCGGAAACTACAGGCGATTAGACTGTTCTATCAAAAGGAAGTAGATACAAATGATATTGAAGAGTATCAGGATGAATTGATGGAACCTGTAAACAGTTCAGCATCTCTCAGTGGACATATATTCTTCATAGCAACTAATTTTCAAGGTATTTTGGATTATAGGGTTGCAGGAAAGTCTTTGAGTCAAGATTTTATTGAAAATAGTCCGGAAATAGAGGGCTATGAAGAGGGCACGGAAGCTAATGCTCAGAAATTCTCCGACCTGGTTTTTAACACGATATTTAAAGGACTGGATCGTAATTTGTCGGCTGGTTATGATCCAGGATACAACACATCTGTGTTTGACAAAGAAAAGACTGAACAAGGCTGGGAAGCAAAAGTTGATCACACCCCGTTACTTATCGATGAAAAAATTGACGGTAATTTATTTACAAATGCAGCTGTAGAGATAGTAACGGTACCTGTAAAAAGCAGAGAAGATGCTACGGTTATTATTGATCATGCGACTACCTGGTTGAATAGTATAGTGAGCCAGGTGCTTCAATCAGCAGATAGGTACATCGAGGTGGAAGGTTTTGGATACTACATACCAGAAGATTCGGAAAAAAGAATCTTTGAGAATAAAGAATTGCTGGGTAATATCCAGGTAAACATAGGAGCTAAACTCAATGATTTAATAGCGGTGCATGATGGGAACATGGATCAGATTTCTCTTGATTCACGAAATTACTATTCATCATTACATAAAGCAATTACTTCTGATACCTTTCTTGATGGCGTTACAGGAATGATGGGAATGTATTCTGAGAAAAAATTAGATGAAGCCGATAAAGACTATTTGAAGAATATAGCCTTTTACTACCTGTATACAATCGGATCAGCAGTCATAGGCAGAGACCATTTTCGACGAAAGTCAACAATGAAAAACTGGTTTCCGATTTTGTCAAAAACCCCAATTGGTAAGCAAATAGAATTAAGTGACTGGGCAAACAAAGATTGGTGGGAAGAGAAAAGTTTTAGAGATAATTTCTATCAGGCAATTACTGATACGATGAAATTTTTGAGCCGCAAGCTATACAAAAGGGAAGAGATCCTAGAGGAACTTGAATTGAAACTGACGGCAATTTCTGATAATAAAGATCCTTACCAGATTCGGGACATAAACACTTTGGATCAGCAGAACCTGTTACAGATCAATTCTAATGAGACTCCAGCTATGTACGCAGGAGTTTATGAGTTAAGAGATATTCAGGATGAACTGGTACCTCAAAAAGAATGGATTAAAAAGTGGCACGAATTTCTACCGGAGTAGCTGGATAAAATGTAGTAAGCTGCTAGATGAACAATCAACGGGTGGATCAAAATCCAGTAAATAGTTAGGTTGGCAAATAAGGTGGAAACATGAAGGCATTTATCAGCGATATATTTTTTGAAATAAGATTACAAGGCTGAAAGCACAAATCAGACAGGTCAAAGGACTAGTCAGCGAGAATTTATATAGAGGCTGAATTGAATTAGTAAACAATTAACTTTATAGAGAAAGTATTATTAACTAAAACGCAAACACCATGGAGAATACAGATTATACTAATGTGGCTAAAAAACCACCAATGCCCAGAGAGAAGCACTGGCTGATGGGACACTCAAAAGGAATGATGGGAGATATGCTGTCCTATCTGAAAGATGTTCAAAAGGAATGTGGTGATATAGCCTATCTTTCAGCGCCAGTGGAAGCTGGAAGGATGATTGTACTTTACGACACAGAGGCAATCAAGCATATTTTTATCAATAATCAGAAAAACTATCAAAAAGGAGAGTTCACTGTTAAGTTAAAACCGTTATTTGGCAATGGTCTTTTAACCAGCCAGGGAGATTTTTGGAAAAAACAGAGAAGATTAATCCAGCCTGTTTTCTATAAAGATAATATTTTTCAAATGATGACCGGCATTGGCCAATGCGTTGATGATATGGTTTCGGAATGGGATAAAAAATATAAAGATGGTGACGAAGTGAACTTAACACAAGAGTTCAATCACCTGGCTTTGCGTATTGTGGCCAAAGCACTCTTCAAAACAGAAATAGAAAAAGATCTGCCAGACATCGCCGATAAGTTAGGTTATGTGCTCAACCGAATTATGAACAGGTTCAAAAATCCAATTGTATACGCTGATTGGATTCCAACACCTGCGAATAAAAAAGAAAAAGAGAAGACCAGAGAGCTTTTTAAGGTAATTGAGAAGCTGATTGAACGGAAAAAGTCTGGTGAAATTCCGCATCAAAATGACATGCTGGACATGTTACTGGCAATAGAGGATGAAGAGACAGGAGAAAAAATGTCGGAAACCCAGGTGAGAGATGAGCTCATTACAATTATGCTGGCAGGTCATGAAACGACCGCACATGCGATGGCCTACATGATGTATAATCTTTCTGCCAATCAGGAAGTTTACCAGAAAGTAGATCAGTACATTGATCAACATTCCCTTACAGGAGCGCCAGAAGAAATCAGAGAAGCAGAATATGTCCGGCAGGTGGTGAAGGAGACTCTAAGGCTCTGTCCTCCTGCATTTTTTTATCAGAGACAGGCAATCAATGACGATACGATCAATGGCTATCATGTACCAGCAGGTATCAATGTGGCGATCCCGGTTTTTGTGCTTCACAGAATGGAAAAATATTGGGAAAACCCGGAAGCGTTCCAGCCGGAGAGGTTTGAGAAAGAAGCATTCAAAAAAACACCAAAATATGCCTACATGCCATTTGGTGGTGGACCTAGTCTGTGCATTGGCGAACAATTTGCCATGTCGGAAATGATGATTGCGTTAATCAAAGTTCATAATAAATTCTACTTCCGGGATGAATCCAATTATGAACTGGAATTCGTTCCGGAGATGAGTTTGAGGCCGAAAGATCCGATAAGACTGACGATCTATCGAAGATAGAATAATATGGATTAAACGGTTTTTCTATTTAGCCGCGTGACAATGAATTAACTAAAAAGCTCCATGCTGAAGTCAGAGACTTAGATTTTAAATCTCTCGTTTGGAGTTGTTTAGATAACAGATAGTCTTTACCTAAATACCAACTGGAATCTTGATTAATGATAATTACCAGATGATACTGGTGAAATGCTTAAACTGATTATTACGACAAATGAAATTACCCTACAGAGAGTCGAAAGATAAAAATCACAGGTCACTTGACATAGCACCTGAAAAACCCGGAAATGCTGGGACAATAGAAGATAATCGCCCTACAACAGCAAAAAACCGTGAAATAGCAGCGGTGATTCAAAGACAAGAGAAAAGTGCGCCTTTAGCTGATCTGCGGACGAATCGATCTAATGCTGGTCTACCTGATCAGCTCAAAACAGGTATTGAAAACCTTTCCGGTTTTTCGATGGACGATGTAAAGGTCCATTACAATTCGTCAAAGCCGGCACAGCTTCAAGCTCATGCTTACGCACAGGGAACAAACATCCACTTGGGTCCCGGACAAGAAAAGCACCTGCCTCACGAGGCATGGCACGTGGTACAACAAAAGCAGGGCAGAGTAAAACCTACACTTCAATTCAAAAAAGGAGTTAATTTCAATGATGATGCGAGTCTGGAAAGAGAAGCTGATGTGATGGGAAATAAGGCGGCTATGGACAGATTATCTGTCGGTAGCGAGCAACGCCAACTTAATTCTTCGGTTTACAATACCGGCAATGAGGTAATTCAGGGTAGAATCTATACAAACGCACCAAATAGGCGAAAATCACGGATAAGGAAAAGGAAGTATTTCAGGACGAGAATGAATAATTTGCTTCCGGATTATAGAGATAATACTGCCTTTCAAAAGTACATTGAAGATGTTTGGGATTATTATGGTAGCAGTAAGGGAAATCATATACATATAAATGAAGTTGCGGGAGGATGGGAAAGATCTGAAAACGCATTCGAATATTTGAGTGGTGGAGGATTGTTGGGGAGTGTTGAAGAAACAGAACAACCTCAAATGAGAAATGAAGTACAAACGAAATTTGATAGTAAAAACACGGATCGTGAAGTACAGGCCATCAACCAGTTAATAACGCCCATTCGAACACGATTGCTTGCTATGATACCGGACTTGATGGTCACCTGGTATGGAAAAGCAACAAGCAGGGAAGAAATTCAGGAAGTAGGTGAGTTGCAAAGCGCCGAGTATAGGGAAAGGCAAGCCAAGGCTAAGTCTGCTGATGCAGTTGTCGAAGCGAACATTATTGAACAAGACAAGAATCATTTTAGAAATACGGGCTATGTATTTGGTTTTCTTGAACACAAGCAAGGTAGGGGGAAATGGTGGTCTAAATTCGCCGGAGGGAAAGATTCTGAAGGGATGAGGGTGAGTCGCGACCTACGTTGGGTGCTGAGGCAGCCCGGAGTAGTGATTGAAGGTGATGACCTGTTAGCTGCCGGAAGCGATGTGCCGGGTGTGTTCATAGGTTTAAATGTGCCGAATGATAAAACACAGCCAGTGAGCCTTCGTCAATACAGCAACCTAAGAAATAAACCTCAGGAAATGATGGAGGAGCTGATTCAATACATAACCATGAGGATTTGGAGATCGCTATATTTCTATGATCTGGAGGAAGAGGATATTACCAAAAGAGGTACTCAAGTGGAAGCAATCATTAAAAAGTTAGGTGAATTGGACAATCCGGAGTTTATTAAAAGTATGCAATTGGCCTTTGGAGGCGTTCAAATACTGATACCGTGGTCTGTTGGGATAGGTCCCGAATTTGGTGATTCAAGGATAGAAGCACAACCGGAGGATTATGTAAGGCCCAATCTAAGTCCCCAAGAACTTGCAGAATGGAGGCTGGAAGAAGATGAACCGGAAGACCCAATTCCGGAAGATCAAACCGTCTTAAGGTTTGGAGATTTAAGACCAGCAGATCAAGAAAGTATCATTGCTCAAATTAACACTTTTTCTTTATACAAAGCAGATGAATATGTACGAAAGGTTATCCAGGATGCCAAAGCAAATAGCCTGGATATAGATGATATTGTTGCGCAACTGAGTAACTGCCTGATCAGCAAAACAAATGATAGTGATATTGATAGCGAAAGTGGATCGGGCGATTATAGCTTTGAGAGAATTTACATGAATTCATAAAATCTTCAGACCAATTGAGAGAATAACCAATGAAATTAATGTAGAGTGTACATACAAGTAAATTGAAAGGCCCCTTGCTTAAGGCAGTTTTCTAGAGTCTATTTCTCGCACCAGGAGTTTATTTATGTGTAATCAATTATTGCATGAACACTGTCAGTATTTTGATAGACAAAAAGTCAGCAGGTTGGTGTTTTGATTGGGTCGATGCTTAGGCTTAAAACGCTAATATCAGCAATCAAAGTGATTACAAATTATTTGATTATCGAGGATAAATACCAGATGATACTGGTGCAATACTTAAACTGATTATTTCTGGAAATGAAAGTACCATACGGAGAATCGAAAAATAAACAACATAGGTCAATTGATACAAAACCTGAAAAAACCGGTGTTGCCCGGACAATAGAAGATAATCGCTTCGCAACAGCAAAGAACCGTGCAGCAGCTGCGGTAATTCAAAGGAGAGAAAAAGGTGAGCCTTTATCTGATCTGCGGACGAATCGATCTAATACCGGGTTACCTGACCAGCTCAAATCGGGCATTGAAGGACTTTCCGGTTACGCTATGAATGATGTGAAAGTGCATTACAACTCCTCAAAACCAACGCAACTCAATGCGCTAGCCTACGCACAGGGAACAAACATACACCTGGGACCAGGACAGGAAAAGTACCTGCCTCATGAGGCATGGCATGTGGTACAACAAAAGCAGGGAAGGGTAAAACCGACCTTGCAGTTTCGAAAAGGATTGCAGATCAATGATGACACTCGATTGGAAAGAGAAGCCGATGTGATGGGAGAGAAGGCGCTGCAGTATTCTCAAAAATCGAATAGCAGTATGTCTACTCCTTCGGTTACGGGATTAGCAGTTATGCAGTTAAAGAAGAAGAAAAATAAGAATGAGAAAAAAGTAGAGGATTTCTTTATTCGGTTGCGAGACTCTTCTGAAGACCAACTAAACCTGATGACTATAGTATTGGCTGATGGTCTGGGAGATGCAGGACAAATCAGACATTTATATGAAGCAGTAGATCGGGTGAAAAGTGACCTGGGCATCAGAAGAGTAACACTCAACGCATTTGTAAAAAACCATGTCAATATAGGGGGTTTTAAAAATGACGAAGAAAGTGAAAAGTATGCCAAACCTCACAAAGATCACCCAAACGAAAATAGTTTTGCTTCAAATCCTGAAGGAATAAAAGCATTTGACAGCTATGAACAGCGAAAAACTAGTGTCATAAACCTTTTGCAGGCAGATACAGAAAATATCAGATGGAAAATCGTACACGGTCGTCCTTCAACACGAACGGAGAAAAAACAAGAAGAGCAATATGGTATAGAAGCCAGAAATCAATTGGGTCTTTCAGGTAAAGATTGGGAAATTCAATTTCCCGTAATGACCGCAGAACCACCATCAGAAAAAGTGCTGAAGATCACAGAAATGAATTTTAAAGTAGCGTTGAACGATTGCTTGAGTACCGGTCTAAATGGAGAAGGCATTGGTTTTGCCATTCCCGATCTTGTAAGTGATCACACGTTGTTAAATGTTCATGAAACAGACCTGCTATACGATTTGGAACAAGAATTAAAATCAGATTTAGATGATGCCTGGATGGTCAGCTTTAAAACATTCCACGATGAAAAAGGGATAAATGTTATTCAAAACTCCCTCGATTTATTTTCTGAAAAAGGAGATGGAAGTAAGGTCTTGTTTTTACCTGGTAAAAAACTGCCATTCAAAAACCTGAAAGGTTACCAGGTATTGCACGGAGTGCAATATGATAACATGACTCTGATAACGATGAAGAAGGGCAATCTCAAATTTTTCGTAGTTGCCGGAACTTTTCGGAACGAGTTTATGCAGTACGCGATGAGTCAGATGAAGAATGGAGTAATCATATCAGGTGGGGAAGGACTTTATGCGGAATCTATGGCCGTAGATGGGTTATCTGCCTCTATCATGGCACCCAGATATCATTTCCAATTCTATGATTTGGCAGCTTTTCAAACCTGGTATGAAGGCGGGCATATAGAAGATTTAGCTTCCACACAAACTAAAACAAGTAAGGGAACCATCAACAGAATCCAATGGTCAGAGCTTTTTGTAAATCACGGGCTTTGCTTCTATGATGGTATGTTATGGTATTTTAGGAAAAATGAGCGGAATAAGGGACAAAAAGGCTCTCTTCACAGCGTTTCCAATCCACAGAGATATTATGAAGTGACTGAAAACCCCTTGCCTGAAAAAGAAATGAAGAAAGTTTACTATTCGGACAGACTCACTGCTCTTTATCTGCCATTATCCCTGAACTCGACTATATTTAATGTAGTGCCGAAAAACTATGATTTTAAGCTGGCAATTGAGGTATTTCGAAGATCGAAAGCATTTATAAGAGAGGAATTCAATTGGTTCAATATCATAAAAGAGGTGGCGAAAAAGGAACTTCATGAGGAGCCTGAAAAAGTAGTGTAAACAGACTTTTTTTCTACTAACGAAAAGTTGAGTCTTATAGGTTTACCTGAACTCCAAACCGGGAGCACGGTAAAATAATCAGCGTATCACTGTTATCATATTCAGAGACAATTTCGGTTTCTTTGACAGACTTCCAAACAATTCAAAATTTAATGGCAAGGTCAAAAACATAGTAACCTAAAAAGGTATTAGGTATTTCTGGTATAGAACCATTTATTCGGTTGGAACCGGAATTCTACCGATGCATTTATTAATTAGTCCTTAGCTTTATGTACCGCATTAGGCAGGTCCGAAAGTTACAAGGAGTTGGCGGTAAATTGATAACATTTTCTTTATCAAATGCTTTACTTACGAAGCAATAAACATCAGATTAGCATCATTCACATTCTAATGATGAGACAAGATTATTAATGAAAACGCATCTCCAAAAATTAGAGAATAAAAGTAACCTGTTAAACCACCAAAAGTCCGACGGCACACAAGGGGGTTCCTATATACAGGACAATCGCACATTGCCTGTTTATCAGCTTCAGCTGAAGGATACAAAGGAAAGGAATGAGCACAGATCACAAGTCTTTAATCGGCAAAGCGGGGATTCTCACTCAGGACTGCCAAACGGCCTCAAGGCAGGGATTGAAGGACTTTCCGGTTACTCTATGGATGATGTGAAAGTGCACTACAACTCCTCAAAACCAATTCAACTCAATGTGCTTGCCTACGCACAGGGAACAGATATTCACCTGGGACCGGGACAGGAAAAACATTTGCCTCATGAGGCATGGCACGTAGTGCAACAGAAGCAGGGAAGGGTGAAACCGACTTTGCAGTTTCAAAAAGGAGTACAGATCAACGATGATACTGGATTGGAAAGAGAAGCCGATGTGACGGGGGAGAAGGCAATGAACCTGATCAACTCCAACAATCAGGTTTATGAGGAGCCTGCCATAGTTCATCAGGGAAATAGTACTAACCAACTACTGATCCAAAGAAAGACTGGGGATTATAAAAAGCTTTGGGAAAAGAACCCGCAAATTGCTAAAACAAGTATTGCAAGGGATCAGGATGAATACTGGAAGCAGGCAAAAGATTTTGAAGAAAAGCTAGGTGCCGGATTATTTACTCATCGTCTGGCAATAAGAGGTGCAGATTTAATTGTAGGAAGGATTATCAAATTTCTTGGATGGCATGAAGCATTCGAATCTTTTAAAACAAGGCCTGATCCTTCCGAGGCAGGAGCTGTTTGCGCTAAAGACGTCAAAGAAGTGTATTACAGTGGTAATCTAAGAGAGAAAATGTACCTGGTTTACAGAGCGATCAATTCCACAGCCTTTTCCAGAAAGCAGGCGATCAACAACAACGATAAAGTAGCTGCTAAATACTCAAAATTTGATTTATTAAACAAATACCTCCCGCGAAGAGGTTCAGTTCTGGAGCAGAAAAGAAGCAGATTAGAATCTGAAAAAAAGGCCATTACAAAGAAAGAACTTGACAGTAAAAGAGCACCGTTGAGTAGCAGGGAAGAAAGGCTTGCTAAAGGAAAAGAACCGAAGTACATACCAGGGGAGGAGTGGTACGAATTACCAGACAAAGGACTGGTTTATGACAGCAGTCAGGAAAAAAAGGGTGAGAATGAGATAGGTGAAGCCAAAACCTGGGCTGATTACCGGGAAGAGAGACTGGCAATCATGCGGGCTGGTTTATCAGGCTCTACCGACTGGTACTTTCAGTTGGCCGATATTTTTAAATTTTCTGATCGCGAAAGGCTTTTGCTCAGGTTAGCTGCACTGGGTCAGCTATTGGTAAACAGGGATCACAGCTATCATGAAATCATGCATGTTGCAAAAACCAGGGGCAAATTGTATGACTATCCGGACGAGCTACCAATTGGCTATACTGTTCTTGAACCATTTACAAAAGATCAGATTTTAAAGATCGCCGGAACCTCAGAATGGCCCGGTGACTCGATGGCTGAACAGTATCTGGAAAATGTAGATATCAATACGATTAGAAAAGGAACTGTTCCTCGTTGGGTAACTGCCAGATATCACGATGAATCATATGAAAAAAAGTAACAATTCATGAAAGCAAAAAGTCACATAAACACGATTGGAAGTAGATTTCAAAAGGAATCTGATTGTGCTTCGAATAAAATACATTCTATATCTATCCGGGACAATCGACCACAGACTGTAATACAACGTAAAATCGGTGACTCGATCCGTGAAAGCAGCCAAAAGGAGACCCGGGTCGCGCCTGCTTTCGCAAACCGTTCCCGAAAATTTGAAAACATCGCAGATGCTATGGGGGCCAAATATGGTGTAGATACATCACAGCTGAAATCAATACATAATTCGTCCTTTCCTGCCAAACTACACGCAGAGGCATTAATTCAAGGGAATCAAATTCATTTCGGGCCCGGCATGGATAGTGACTACAACATCAGGCATGAAGTGGCCCATGCCATCGATAACTCGATTAATGGTACACCAAAAGGAGATAGGAACATTAACGGCTATTCAATTGATACAACAAGGGAAGTGATAGTTGATAGGATGGCAAATGATTTCAATACTGTAGAACTTCAGGAATCAACTAGTAATTCACAGGGCAGTACCATACAAAGAGTCTCAGGTTTTACCAATGATTCAATATCAAAGAACCAGATCATTCAGAGACATGGTTCTATAAAAGATACTCCAATTAAAATGCAGACCTATGCCGAGAAGATCGAACAGATTGAGAAGTCAGCAAAGGAAGAACTTTCAAACTATGGAAAAGATGAGCTATACGAAAAGGGAATGGAAATTAAGAAGCTTCAGAAAAATGATTACAAAGATCAAAATGAGAGGTATCTGGTACATAGATCACAAAGCAGATTAAGCCTGCAACAATGTAGAATGATGGTTAACAATGGCATTTTATCTGGAAGCCTTAGAGAAGAAAAGACTCAGAAAAGCAAAAGCAAGGCTAAAAAAGCAATTGTAGGATTAAGAAACAAATATGCGAATGTGGTGACACCTGAAGAGGAGCTCGGAGGTGCACCTACAATTATGGAACTAAAGAAGCATCAGACAAGTGATTATAAAAGTAGCAACTTTGTTTCAACAACAGCTGGTGATTACATATATGGTATGTCAGCTACGAAAAATGACAATAAAGCATTCCAGCAATACTTCCTTTTGATGATGATTGAACTGACTGACGAGGATATCGTTTTTGATCAGGTAACGCTAAACAATGAGTTGAATAAGCAAGCTGGAATTAAACAAAAAGAAGGAAAAGTGGCATTTAAAAGTGAAGCGGAAATATCTGTTGCTGGTGGGATTTTACCAGAAAGAATCAAATGGGCTTATGTGATACCGATGGTTGATTATGATTTGGAAAATGATTCCGCAAATGATTGTATGCCAGGTTGCTTTTCATTTCTGTCTTGAAATAGTCTGTCAAACTGTAAACTGTCAGAAACAATGACATCAATCCGTGAAAAACAAATAGTACAAGAGCTGAAAGTGGATGCAGCTAATTACTTTGATGCTACAACAAAACAATAGCTGGGACGTTTTTATGTCAAATGATTAATTAATTACACTAAAAAACAATTATCATGTTAAAAAACATCAAGAATCTTCAGGACGCTAAGGCTGTCACTAAGAAAGAGCAAAAACAGATCAATGGAGGCTGGGGCTCATGGCCCAGAACAGAAAGCGAATGTATCAATTGTGGAGGTAACTGGTATCCTATTCCATTTCCGGCAGGTGGACTATGCGAACTGCCAGTCAATTCACCATGTGCTTAATGTAGCATTATAAAAGTAAAAAGCTTCAGAACATTAAACTCTGAAGCTTTTTTTATTTCATTTCTTAAACTGATCAGTACAATACCCTGAATCTGATGGTACCCTCTATCTGCTTCAGGTCATTAATCACTTCCTCTGGATAGTTGGTATCAATATCAGTAATGACATAACCAATCGTTTCATTGGTTTTTAGATACTGGCCTACAATATTGAGTTTATGCTTTGCCAAGGTATTGTTGATTTCTGCCAAAACACCAGGCTCATTTAAATGAATGTGAATAAAACGATGCGCATTGTTAAACGCTGGTAATACCAGATTAGGGAAATTCACACTATTAGAAGTAGAACCGGTATTGATGTATTCCATGATTTTACTGGGAACAAAGTCAGCGATATTTACCTGCGCTTCAGAAGTACTTCCACCGATGTGTGGTGTCAATATTGCATTCGGTAAACCTCTCAGATCAGAGACAAACTCATCATTGTTGCTCAAAGGTTCCTGGGGGAACACGTCCACAGCGGTTCCACGTACTTTCCCCGACTTTACGGCATCTTTTAATGCAGCAATATCTACTACATGACCTCTGCTCAGGTTTACGAAAACTACTCCATCTTTCATTTTAGTAAACTGGGCTGAACTGATCATATTTTTATTCTCAGGCCTGCCATCAACGTGCAAAGTGATGGCATCAGAAATTGTAAGCAACTCATCAAGAGAAGAACACTTAGTAGCATTTCCCAGAACTAACCTTTCCTCCAGGTCGTAGTAGTAAACATCCATTCCCAGTGCTTCAGCCACCACAGATAGCTGCGCACCGATGTTACCATAACCGATGATTCCCAATTTCTTACCACGAATTTCGAAACTACCCTTTGCCGATTTATTCCACTTTCCGGCATGCATGGCAGACATTTTATCATGAAGGTTTCTCATCAACAAGATGATTTCTGCCAGGGCAAGCTCTACAACAGACCTGGTGTTGCTGTATGGCGCATTAAAAACAGCAATCCCTTTCTTTTGACACTCAGTCAGGTCTATTTGATTGGTTCCGATACAAAAGGCACCTACTGCCAGTAGTCTTTTGGCATTTTCAATCACTTTTTTAGTGATCTGTGTTTTGGATCGTATCCCAATGATGGATACATCTTTTATTTTTTCTATCAGCTCAGCTTCATCCAGGCCAGCCGGATATACTTCTACCGTATACCCTTCATCTTTCAGTTTTTGAACACCCTGATCATGGATATTTTCCAGTAATAAAACTTTAATTCTGTGTTTAGGATAAGAAAGAGCTCTTTTCATGTCTTTTTTAAATAATATTTCATCAAGGGACGGAGCAATGTGATCAGCCATCTCAACTACTTTTTCTCTTTTGATATTTTCAGTAAATGCATAAAACTCCTTGGCAAGTCCGGCAGCCTTGATTTCATAATCATTGTAGCCATCGCCAATGACAAATATATCACCATCTAAGTTCAGAGACTCAATCAATTTTGGTTTTCCGTTGTTAGAAGACAGCAAGTTGTTCTTATTAAAATCAACTATGAATTCGTTTTCGTCATAAATAAAATCATTGGCATAAACATTCTCAGGATGGATACCATATTCAATTACAATTGGAATAATAAAGTCTTTGAAACCATTTGATACAATAATGATGTTATCGCTGTACTCTGCAATGAACTGCTTATTTCTCTGAAAAGACTCTGAAACCATGTTTCTAAGTCTTTCAATAAGTGCCGGTAAATGTTCCCGCTTAGCCTGCAGTAATTTGATTCGTTCTTCCAACGACTCCCTGAAAGACAATTCACCCAGCATCCCAAGATCAGTTACTTCCTGAATTCTTTTGAGGGTAGCATCTCTGTGAATACTATCTTTTAAAGAAATTTCACACAAAATATCCAATGCTTCGACCTTCGTGAAAGTACTGTCAAAATCTATGATGAAATAATGGTCGGTTTCTTTTACATCCATTGCGATGAATCTTTTCAAAAAACTTTACTCTTCAACTCTGAACTGATATTTACAATTCAGGGCTTATATTTGAATAAATATCAATGGGTAAAATTAGCAGTACTATGTATATGAAATGGTTGATCGCCGGATTTTTTTGTTTGATCTTCTCAAATTTATTGTTTTCTCAAAATAACATAGAATTGCTATCGAGATTGCAAAAAGAGCAGGAAATTGTACTGCTAAAAAATGAAAATGATATTTTACCATTCAAACAACTTGATAAATTGTCTTATGGCGTTTTGAACATTGGCAGCAAATCAGCGGATGCTTTTGTGGAACGATGTAAGAGTTACCGACAGCCGGATTTCATTGAAAACGCTTCCAATGCTGCTTTAAATAATGGCAGTCTTCCCATCGATTCCGTCAGCACGTTGATTTTAATACAGACAGATTCAACGGTAGAAGAAAAGATAATGGAACGATTGAAGTCACTGTTTGATGATTACACTATAATATATGTAAGCTTGCAGGGCAATTCTTCGATAGCCACTCAACAATGGGTAGACCAGGCTCAGGTTGTTGTGAGGTCTCAGGATGCTGAAATGCTAACGCAGGACTATACAGCACAGTTGCTATTTGGTGGTATTGCCGCGAAAGGAGCGCTGAAAGAAGCAATTGGGGATCGTTATGCCAACGGGACGGGCGAGTTGACGGAAAGAAGCAGACTAAAGTATACTATTCCTGAGGAACTTGGGATTGACAGCGATACCTTGCACAAGAAGGTATATGAAATACTGGAAAAAGGGCTTAGAGCTCAGGCATTCCCTGGCGTTCAGGTGATGGCTGTTAAAAGCGGTAAGGTGTTTTATCACAAAGCCTTTGGATACCACACATATGATTCGATCCGAGCTTTGCAAAAAGATGATATTTATGACCTGGCATCAGTGACGAAAGTTACGGGAGCAACGCTGGCACTCATGAAGCTACACGATAGTGGAAAGTTCGATTTAGATGCTCCGGCCTATACTTACTGGCCGGATTTTACTTATAAAGAAAAGAAGCAACTGACCTTTCGTAGCATTCTGGCACACAATGCTGGACTAAAGTCGTGGATTCCCTACTGGATTACCACAAAACGCAAGAACGGGAGGTACAAAAAAAATACCTTGTCTACTAAACAAGATGAAAAATACACTCATCAATTGAATGATTCATTATTTCTGCACAAAGATTATAAAAAGACTATTTACAAAATGATCAGGAAGTCGCCACCAAATCAAAGCCCGGGTTATGTGTATTCGGGACTGTCTTTTTACCTCTATCCGGAAATTGTCGAAAACCTTAGCGGTAAGCCCTTTGAATCTTTTTTGAAGGATGAATTTTATGGAGGACTTGGAGCCGAAACGATAGGTTTTAATGCCGGAGTACAATATCCTTTGGATAGGATAGTACCAACGGAAGTAGACACTTTTTTCAGAATGAAACCATTGCATGGGGTGGTACACGATGAAGGCGCAGCTATGATGAGAGGCATATCCGGCAATGCCGGTTTGTTTGCAACTGCTAATGATTTGGCCAAAGTATGGCAAATGCTTTTGAACGAAGGTTCTTACGGAGGAACGAGGTATCTAAGCAAACAGACGATCGATAAATTTACTAGTTGCCAGTACTGCGAAGAGGGGAATAGGAGAGGGCTCGGTTTTGACAAACCTTTGATTGAATATGATCCTGTGAAGAGCAGTGTTTCGCCTTTAGCAAGCTACAGAAGCTATGGACATTCAGGTTATACAGGAACCTTTGTTTGGGCTGATCCGGAGAATGAGCTCTTATTCATTTTCTTATCAAACAGAGTGTATCCCACCCGTAATAACCGCAAGATTTATCAATTAAATATCCGTCCCGATCTTCATGACGTGTTCAATAGATTATTGAAGTAAATGAAAAAATAGATAGCAATCCGGTCGATCTGATTAATTATTCATAAAAAAAGCAAAGAAGATTTGTTCTTTTAGAAAAGCTGGATTAAGGAGACGTGAATTGTTTTAAGATAGTTGACTCACCATGTAATTTAAAATAATTCTAAATAAGCGCCCTGAGTGTTCAAAATCGAATAATAACACTTATAAGCCACTGATTATTAGTAAGTTATTTTTTTAGTAATTTTAATTTATAAAATGGTAAACATCAAATTAAAACAGGCTGTTGATTATGCTAAAATAAGACTTTGAAATACACCAACCCGATATTACATTTGTGGCATCTGAATCGGTAAGAGTAGATAATGAACAAAAAGAAAACTTCTATAATGTCGAAAGTCAAAAGAAATTACCTGGCTTTTCTCTTAATATTCTCTCTATTTTCTGTATTTCATTCATTACAGGCGCAAGACACTGCGGCAGACGATAACGGTATTTCTACCGATCCGGCAGTCATTGCTAATGGAGAAAAATTATTTAAGGCGAATTGTACTTCATGTCATCAGGTACATAAAAAAGTTATCGGTCCTGCGCTTGCAAATGTGTGGGAACGTGTTCCTAGTAGGGAATGGATCTACGCATTCATTAAGAATTCCACTAAGGTAATTAGTAGCGGAGATGAATACGCAGTAAATCTCTACAATGAGTACAACAAAACTCAGATGACTTCATTCTCAAGTTTCAAGAATGATGATATTGACGCTTTGCTAGCTTATATTCAGGACGAAACAATCAAAGGTCCTCCTCAAGAGGATAAAGTGGTTACAACTGAAGGCGGAGCTGTCGCCAATAATGCAGGTGTAGATTCTACCTATGTGACAACGGTAATGGTCATCTTAGTGATCGTTTTATTGTTGATTCTGGTAGTTCTTGGTCTGATGGTTAATATCCTTACCAAAGTATTAAAAGATAAGGAAGATTTGGAGGATGCCGATGCAGAAGTGGTCAATCAAAGGTTTGATTTAGGTAAGTTCTTTAAAAGTAACGGAGTTGTTGGTTTACTTGTGTTTATTATAGTGGCACTAGGTATGAAAGCAGGTATTGATGGTTTGTTTACTGTTGGTGTACAGCAGAACTATCAGCCAAAGCAACCAATCGCTTTCTCTCACAAAATACATGCAGGGCAATATGAGATTGATTGTCAATATTGTCACACAGGTGTTCGAAAAGCTAAGTCAGCAAACATCCCTTCGGCAAACATCTGTATGAATTGCCATTCAGCGATCAAAACTGAATCTTCTGAAATTCAGAAAATATACGCAGCTATTGATTACAATCCTGAAACGCTCGAGTATGGTAATAATACCAAACCGATAGAGTGGGTCAGAGTACATAATTTGCCAGATTTAGCATATTTCAATCACTCACAGCACGTGCAAGTCGGTGGCCTGGAATGCGAAACTTGTCATGGTGAAATAAAAGAAATGGAAGTAGTGTATCAGTATTCACCTCTCACGATGGGATGGTGTATTAATTGTCACAGAGAGACCAATGTCAATACAAAAGGCAATGGATATTACAATAAACTGGTCGAACTCCATGAAGATAACAATGGCAAAACACCGATGAAGGTAGAAGATATCGGCGGTTTGGAATGTTCAAAATGTCATTATTAATCAAGAATTTACTTTAGAATATCATAATGAAAAAAACGAATAAAGTATACTGGAAAGGCCTAGAGCAATTGACCAATGACGTTGAGTTCGTGAAAAATGCTGACAAGGAGTTTCCTGATGCGCTTCCAATAAGTGAAGAAGAAGCTCCCAACAGACGAGATTTTCTCAAAATGATGGGTTTTGGTATCGCAGCAGCTTCTTTGGTTGCTTGTGAGGCACCAATCAGAAAGGCAATACCTTATGTGAAGAAGCCAGTAGATGTTGATCCGGCTATTCCTAACTATTATGCCACTTCCTATCTGACAGGTAATGATTACAATGCTCTGGTTGTAAAGACCAGAGAGGGTAGACCTATAAAAGTAGAAGGTAATTCCTATGCTGAATTCAATGGCGGTGCTACTACAGCACAGTCAGAGGCTTCAGTTTTATCTTTATATGATCAGCAAAGACTAAAAGGACCTCAGATTGATCAAAAGGAAGCCAGCTGGTCAGACCTTGACGGTCAGGTTTCTTCAGCACTTTCTTCGGCTGGAAAAGTAACTTTAGTAAGTTATTCTGTTTTTAGTCCATCTACGCAGGCAGCTATCGATGAATTGAAGAATAGATTTACTTCGTTTGAGCATGTGATGTATGATCCTAATTCTTCACACGGAGTACTTTCTGCCAACGAAGCGACTTTCGGCAAGAGAGCTTTACCATCATACGACTATTCTAAAGCAAAGACTATTGTAAGTATTGGCGCTGATTTCCTCGGTGCGCATTACTCTCATGCTGCCAATAACAAGCAGTTTGCACAAACCAGAAAGTTGGGAGGCGGAAAGAAAACTATGTCAAGGCTTTATGCATTCGAATCAAATCTTTCCTTGACTGGTGCAAACGCTGACTACAGAACCAGAATCAGACCTTCAGAAGAAGCTTCTTATGTAGCTAACTTATACAATATGGTTGCTGCAAAGACTGGTGGGGCTCAGGTGAGTGCCGGTAGTATTGCGGATAAAACCAATTTGACAAAGGCGGCAAATGATCTTCTGAAAAGCAGAGGAGAGTCGATTGTAGTAGCCGGATCAAATGATCAAAATGTACAAATTCTTGTAAATGCCATTAACTCTTTATTGGGTAATTATGGTAACACATTAGATATTAATAAGAGTGTTAATCTTAGAAAAGGTAACGATGCTCAAATGAATAGATTGGTTGACAATATGATAAATAAATCAGCTGGGGCTGTGATATTCTTCAATTGTAATCCTGTTTATGATCATGCAAGAGGCGCTGAAATTGCTTCTGCGATTGCTGGTCTTCCTGCAACTGTTTCAACTACGGACAGAGCTGACGAAACATCTTCATTAGTGAAGTACAACGCTCCTGATCATCATTATCTCGAGTCATGGAATGATTTCGAACCAATATCAGGAACTTACAGCTTTTCTCAGCCAACCATCAGCAATATTTTCGATACAAGACAAGCTCAGGAATCATTCCTTGTGTGGTCAGGTAGCGAAACTTCATCTTACTACGATTATCTGAGAAACAGATGGTCAACTCACAGCAATGTGGCTGATTTTGCTAATTTCCAGTCGTTCTTCGATGACTGTTTATACAAAGGCGTGTTAGTAGATTATGCTGTACCTGAAGAAACAGCGGTATTTAATTACGATGTTTCCGGTGTTATCGTATCTAAAGCAAAAAGCAGTGGGATTGAATTGGCAATTTATGAATCAGGTACTTTAGGTACTGGTTTCCAGGGTAATAACCCTTGGTTACATGAAATGTCAGATCCTATCACAAAGGCTTGTTGGGATAATTATATTACTGTGTCTGCTGAATGGGCAGATACCAACGGGATTAAACTTGGATATATGAAATCCAGGTTAGCCAACCTCACTGTTGGTGGTACGACTGTTAAAGTTCCGGTAATAGTTCAGCCAGGTCAGGCGGAAGGTACAATCGGACTTTCACTTGGTTACGGTAGAACCAAAGCAGGTAAGGTTGGTGACGGTGTAGGTGTAAATGCATATCCATTCATTAAATATGTAAATGGAGCAAATCATCTAAATGTTGCTGATGTAACTGTAGCATTGACAGATGAAGAATATAAAGTAGCACAAACTCAGACTGCTGAAACATATGCAGGAAGAACTTTTGTGGTGCAGGAAAGCATCCTGAAAAATTACCAACAGGATGAATATGCTGGAAGACATCAAATCAAAATTACCGATGCTTCTGGTAACAAACAATCACCTAATGCTGTGACATTGTGGAGTGGTCACTCTTACAACAATCACCATTGGGGAATGGCAATCGATTTGAATTCGTGTACAGGTTGCGGTTCATGTACAATTGCTTGTCAGGTAGAAAACAACATTCCAGTTGTAGGTAAAGATCAGATCATCAACGGTCGATCAATGGCCTGGTTAAGAATTGATAGGTATTATTCCTTCGATGATGAAAGAATTGATGAGGAAACTGGTTTCTTCGATGCATTAGACATCAAAGAACAGGCAGCTGCCAACCCGGAAGTTGTGTTCCAGCCAATGATGTGTCAGCAGTGTAACAATGCTCCTTGCGAGACTGTATGTCCTGTTGCTGCTACTACGCATAGTTCAGAAGGCTTGAATCAAATGACTTATAACAGATGTATCGGTACAAGATATTGTGCAAACAACTGTCCTTATAAGGTTAGAAGATTTAACTGGTTCAAGTTCCATGATAATAAGCAGTTTGATAAGAATACTGCTATGAATAACAACCTTGGTAAAATGGTTTTAAACCCTGACGTAACTGTTAGAGCCAGAGGTGTTATGGAGAAATGTTCTTTCTGTGTTCAAAGAGTACAGGCCGGAAAACTTCAGGCGAAGAAAGAAAACAGAAGACCAGTTGATGGTGAGATTGTATCAGCTTGTGCAAGTTCATGTCCTACGGATGCATTGGTATTCGGTGATATGAATGATCCTCAAAGCAAAATTTCCAAACTTCTTAAAATTAAGAGAGAGGAAAAAATGGTTGAGGCACAGGAGCCAAGAGCATTCCATGCATTGGAAGAATTAAGAGTTATGCCAAACGTTTGGTACATGACTAAAATCAGAAATAAAGACGAGGAATCTAATAAAGAAGCTCACGCTTAATTATAAATAGCTTATGGTTGTAGAATCAGCAGTTCGCGAACCCTTAATAACCGGTGGTAAATCGGTTCATGATGTCACAGATGATATCGCAAAAAGAGTAGAACAAAAGCCAGCACCTCTTTGGCTACTTGTCATGGCAATTTCTCTTGGTATGCTAGCCGTCGGAGGTTACTATGTAGGTGGCTTACTGTGGGAAGGTATTGGAGTTTGGGGTAATAACAATACCATTGGATGGGCTTGGGATATCACCAACTTCGTATGGTGGGTAGGTATCGGTCATGCCGGAACACTTATTTCCGCTGTATTGTTGCTATTCAGACAGAGATGGAGAATGTCTATCAACAGAGCTTCTGAAGCGATGACGATATTTGCCGTAATTTGTGCCGCTATGTTCCCTGTATTGCACATGGGACGGCCTTGGTTAGGGGCTTTCTGGGCTTTACCATTGCCAAATACATACGGTTCTTTATGGGTGAACTTCAATTCTCCGCTTCTTTGGGACGTTTTTGCAATTTCAACTTATTTCTCGGTATCCCTTGTTTTCTGGTATATCGGTCTGATTCCCGATTTTGCAACAATTAGAGACAGAGCAACTAACAAAATATCAGCGGCTATCTATGGCGCATTGAGTTTTGGTTGGGACGGAGCTGCTAAAACATGGTCAAGATATGAAACAGTTTCGTTGGTACTTGCAGGACTTGCAACGCCACTGGTACTTTCTGTACATACCATTGTATCTTTTGACTTTGCAACCTCTGTGATTCCAGGATGGCATACAACAATATTTCCTCCATACTTTGTAGCTGGTGCTATCTTCTCAGGATTTGCTATGGTACTTACCTTGTTGATCGTAACAAGGAAGGTTTATAAATTAGAAGACTATATTACCCTGCAACACCTTGAAATGATGAACATTGTAATCATTGTGACTGGGTCGATAGTGGGTATTGCATATATTACTGAATTTTTCATCGCTTCTTATTCCGGAGTAGAGGCTGAACAATATGCATTTATTAACAGAGCTTTTGGGCCGTACAGTTGGGCTTACTGGTCAATGATGACATGTAATGTGATTTCTCCTCAGTTATTCTGGTTCAAGAAGATCAGAACAAATATTGCTTCTACATTCATTATTTCAATCATTGTGAATATTGGAATGTGGTTCGAAAGATTTGTGATCATTGTAACCTCATTACACAGAGATTACCTGCCTTCGAGCTGGGCAATGTTCGAGCCCACTATGTATGATGTAGGTACTTACCTGTTCACATTTGGTTTGTTTTTTACTTTATTCTTTTTATTCGCTAAGTTCTTCCCTGTGATCAACATGGCAGAAGTGAAGAGTATTGTGAAAGCTACTGGTGAAAAATTAGCATCAAAAGAATCTCAGGTAGAAACAACTGAAAAAGTTGAAAATTAAGAATATGGAAGGCGATAAGAATTTTGTTCTAGGCATTTATGATGATGAAGATGTGCTGTTGAAGGCCATCAAGCATGTGCGTGAGGAAGGAGTCAAAATCCATGAGGTATACTCTCCGTTTCCTGTGCATGGAATCGAAGATGTGCTGGGTTATAAAAGATCAAGACTGTCAATTGTAGCGTTTATGTTCGGTTTGTTAGGAACTTCCCTTGCTCTTACAATGCAGATTGGTATGCTTGGAGTTGACTGGCCAATGATCATTGGTGGAAAGGATCACGTGGCAATTCCTGATTTTATCCCTGTTACTTTTGAGTTGACAGTACTGCTTGCCTCATTCGGTATGGTAGGTACATTCCTGGTAATCAGTGGACTGAAACCGTGGGCAAAACCTAGGTTGTTTGATATCAGAGTAACAGATGACAAGCACGTAATGGCTGTTGATTTGGCAAAAAATAATTTATCAGAAGATCAGATTAAAGGAATTATTTCCGGTTCTGGTGCTGCTGAGGTGAATAATAAAGATTTTGAATAGTGGATTTATTGAAGATGAACCATACTAACGTAATCAAATCGATACTAGTTCTTAGCATTATAGCTTTGTTAAGCTCCTGTGCAGCTAAGGATGATTATACTGGTGTTGAATACGCACCACAAATGTATCATTCAATACCTTATGAGCCTCTTACTCAGATTACTGACAAGACTCAGGGAGAATGGTTAGATTCAAATCCTGAAGATAACCAGGGTGAATTCTACAATTCGAATCCATACAATGCCAACAGGATGACTATGAGAGAGCCTGTTGCCGGTACTGTTCGAAGAGCTAAGTATGTTCCTTACAGACTTGAAAAGGATGATTTGGAAGCTGCTGCTTTAGTGCCTAGTCCAATAAAGGATTCTGAAGCTGTTCTGAAAGAAGGAAAAGTATTATACGACAGATTTTGTGAGCACTGTCATGGTGAAAAGGGTGCTGGAGACGGCCTTGTAGGTAAGGTTTACCTCGGTGTTCCTAATTATGCCTCAGATGCATTGAAAGACAAACCAGAGGGTCATATTTTTCATGTAATTACACATGGTAAAGGCCGTATGGGTGCACATGCTTCTCAAATTAGTGTAGAGGACAGGTGGAAGATTGTAAAGTATGTTCAAAAATTGCAAAAGCAGTAATTGATTTTTTAAAGAGATGATTGAAGAAAAATACGAATTTACTTCCGGTACGAAAAAGGCTTTATTGATCACTATTGTAATTGGAATAGTACTTACAATTGGTGGATTGTTAATTACTATGTCTGGTGGTGGTCACGGAGACGATCATGGCCATGCAGATGCCGGACAAGTTAAGATTGAGACCGTAAATCAATCTGATGTTGAAATGAAAACAGTTGCTGCTGGTGGGGGAGAAGATGGTCATCATCATGGTGCTCCGGTCTGGCAGAAGAGATTATTTTCTAATTTATGGATTAATAGTATCTTTTTTGTTGGTTTAGCACTGATAGGAATTTTCTTTTTTGCGATTCAATATGCTTCTCAGGCCGGTTGGTCCGCTGGAGTTTTAAGAGTGCCTTTGGCTTTCGGTAACTGGTTACCTTTTGCTGCATTATCAATAGCAGTGGTTTTTGGCGCTTCATATAGCTCACATTCACTTTTCCACTGGTTAGATAGTTCATTGTATGATCCGGAAAGTGCTAATTATGACAAGATAATTGCCGGGAAGTCCTGGTATCTAAATCAAGGATTTTACATTGGTAGATTTTTAGTGTTCTTTGGTGTGTGGTACTGGTTGTTTAAAAAATTAGCTGTTTTTGCCTACAAAGAAGATGAGATAGGAGGCGTTGACTTGTGGAAGAGCATGAGAAAGTGGTCCGCTATATTCCTTGTATTCTTTGCAGTATCCAGTTCAATGGCAGCATGGGATTGGGTAATGTCCATTGACACGCACTGGTTCTCAACAATGTTTGGTTGGTACGTATTTGCCAGCTGGTGGGTATCAGGACTTGCGCTAATTACCTTTATAGTAGTATTGCTCAAGGATAAGGGATATTTGAAGGTGGTGAATGCCAATCACGTACACGACTTAGGAAAGTTTGTTTTTGCTTTTAGTATTTTCTGGACATATATCTGGTTTTCTCAGTTCCTACTGATCTATTATGCAGGTATTCCGGAAGAGACCATATATTTCGTTGAGAGATGGAAAAACGATCATTATGCACCAGTTTTCTTCATTAATTTGATTTTAAACTTCTTCTTACCTTTCTTATTGTTAATGACGAGAGATTCGAAGAGACATGGAAGAATTTTGAAGGTAGTTTGCCCGATTATCATTTTCGGTCACTGGTTAGATTTTTACTTAATGATTACTCCAGGTACATTACAGGAAAACGGAGGATTTGGATTGCTTGAAATTGGATTGCTTGCAATTTATGCCGGATCGTTCTTGTATGTTGTGTTAAGTAATTTAGCGAAGAAGCCTTTGGTGGCGAAAAACCATCCGATGCTTCAGGAAAGTTTAAATCATCATATTTAAAAAGGAAATCTGCGTATAGCTTATGTTTAATTTAGTAATAATTGTAGCGGTAGTTTTAATCATAGCGATTGTTTATACAATCTTTAGAGTGACTACCTTAATAAGTATTGCAAAAGGAGAATCCTCTAATAACGTACCAAGTTCTAATAAAACGCATGCTACTTTATTTATTCTGTTTTTAATAGCAGGTTTAGGTGGCTTTTTTTATTATTCATTTGGTGGGTTAGATGATTCGTTTGTTCAGCCAATTGCTTCCAAGCATGGTGTTGAAACTGATTTTTGGTTTTGGGTGACCATGGGAGTAACTTGTTTTGTATTCATAGTTACGCACATCCTGTTATTTGGTTTCTCATACAAATATCAGCATGATAAAGATAGGTGTGCTTCATTTTATCCTCACAATAACAAATTAGAGTTGATCTGGACTGCTGTACCGGCAGTTGTATTAGCTTTCCTTGTATTGACTGGATGGAAAATCTGGACTGATATCACCGGTCCTGCTCCGGAAGAAGCATATGAAATCGAAGTTTTTGGGTATCAGTATGGTTGGTCTTTCAGATATCCCGGAAAAGACGGTAAGCTAGGTGATTATGACTATAGGAAGATCGATAAGACTGGAAACGACTTAGGAATTGATTTAAAAGACAGAGCATCACATGATGATTTTATTTCGAATCAGTTGCATATACCTAAAGGGAAGCCGGTTTTATTAAAAATTAGAGCAAGAGATGTAATACACAGTGTTTATATGCCTCAATTCAGAGCGCAGATGAATGCTGTACCAGGTCTACCGACTAAATTTTGGTTTGAACCAACCAAATCAACTGCTGATATGAGAATTGAAACAGGAAATCCTGATTTCAATTTCGAGTTGGTTTGTAACAAAATTTGTGGAAGATCTCACTTTGGTATGAAAGCTACTATTGTGGTAGACGAACTGGACGAATTTAAGGATTGGTACAAAGACCAGGAGGCCTGGTTAAAGTTGAATCCTGACTATTTGTCGCAGGTTCCGGAAAATCTTAAAGAAGTAGCTATTATTTCTGCCGAACTTGAAAACATTGATAATAATCAAAGTGTTGGAAATTCATCCTCCTCATTTTAAAAAGAGTTAACTATGTCAATTACTGATATACAATTAGAAGAGAATACTGCATCACACGATGATCATCATGATGATCATCACGAACAAGGTTTTATTGAAAAATATATATTCTCTACCGATCACAAGATGATTGCCAAGCAATTCCTGATTACAGGGATTTTATGGGCTGTTATTGGTGGCGGACTTTCAATAATCTTTAGACTGCAACTAGGTTTTCCGGGTATCGATCTTACATTCCTAAAACCTATACTTGGTCAGTGGATCGATGCAGAAGGTGTTTTAGATCCTGAATTTTATCTTGCACTGGTAACGATGCACGGTACTATCATGGTCTTTTTCGTATTAACAGCAGGATTAAGTGGTACGTTCAGTAACTTTTTGATTCCGTTGCAGATTGGTGCCCGTGATATGGCATCAGGCTTTATGAATATGTTGTCATACTGGTTTTTCTTTTTATCCAGTGTCATCATGTTTATTTCTTTGTTTTTGGAAACAGGTCCGGCCGCTGGTGGATGGACAGTTTATCCGCCGTTAAGTGTATTCAAAGAAGCGATTTCAGGATCAGGTGCCGGCATGACCATGTGGTTGGTTTCGATGGTTTTCTTCATCGCATCAACATTACTAGGAGGTGTAAATTACATTAGTACTGTAATCAACATGAGGACAAAAGGTATGTCTTTCAGTCGATTGCCGCTAACAATATGGGCATTCTTTATTACAGCTGTAATTGGCTTGTTATCGTTCCCTGTATTGGTTGCTGCGGCATTACTTTTAGTATTTGACAGATCTTTCGGTACAAGTTTCTACTTATCAGAAATATTTATTGGAGGTGAAGCGTTACCAAACATCGGAGGAAGTCCGATCCTGTATCAGCATTTATTTTGGTTCTTAGGACATCCGGAAGTATATATTGTATTATTACCTGCATTAGGTATTACATCAGAGATCATTGCTACCAATTCAAGAAAGCCAATCTTCGGTTACAGAGCGATGATTGGTTCGATGCTGGCAATTGCCTTCTTATCGTTCATTGTATGGGCGCATCACATGTTCGTTTCAGGACTTAATCCATTCCTTGGGTCTGTATTTATGTTCCTGACATTGATCATTGCTGTACCTTCTGCAGTTAAAGCATTTAATTACATAACAACACTCTGGCGTGGGAATATTGTATTTACCCCTGCTATGTTGTTTTCAATAGGTTTAGTATCCTTCTTTATTTCCGGAGGTTTAACAGGAATATTCCTTGGTAACTCTGCGTTGGATATTAATCTTCACGATACGTATTTCGTAGTAGCGCATTTCCACCTGGTGATGGGTAGTGCATCATTCTTCGGACTGTTAGCTGGTGTATATCACTGGTTCCCTAAAATGTTCGGAAGGATGCTGGATGAAAGAATGGGATACATCCACTTCTGGTTAACATTTGTGGGAGTTTACCTCGTATTCTTCCCATTGCATTACATCGGTATTGCCGGATTCCCGAGAAGATATTACGCATTTACAAGTTATGATGCATTCAGTACCTTCGGTGATTTAAATACCTTCGTGAGTGTTGCAGCGATTCTTACTTTCGGAGCGCAGTTCCTATTCCTTTACAACTTCTTCAATAGTATTTTCAGAGGAAGAAGAGCTCCTCAGAATCCTTGGAACTCCACTACATTGGAGTGGACAACACCAGTCAATCCTGGTCATGGTAACTGGCCTGGCGCGATTCCAGCTGTGTATAGATGGCCATACGACTATAGTAAGCCAGGATCAGAGTCTGATTTCATTCCACAGACTGTTCCATTGTCTCAGACACCTGAATCGAATCTTCCTCATGAGCAGGAGTTAGCGAAATCGGAGGTAGTTTCTGAGCCTACCAAAGCGGATGAAAGTCACTAAAAGAGCTTTTAGAAAACTAAATATATATACGATCATTGCCGTCTACTTTTTAATACTGGTAGGCGGCATTGTTCGTAGTACGGGTTCTGGTATGGGTTGCCCGGACTGGCCAAAATGTTTTGGTTCTATAGTACCGCCTACATCAGAAGATCAGCTACCGGATGACTATCAGGCTTATTACCTGCAGAAGAGAATTGAGAAGAACGGCAAAATCGCGAAGATGATAAATGGCTTTGGGTTTACTTCTCTGGCAAATGAGATTTCTAACGATCCTTCTATTTTCGAAGAAGAACCTTTCAATGCTACCAAAACATGGATTGAATATGTCAATAGGTTGATAGGTGTTGTGATAGGCCTGTTGATTTTCGCTGTGTTGGTCGCTTCGCTGTTCTTATGGAACAGTGATAGAAAAATGTTTTACTGGTCGCTATTTGCTTTCATATTAGTAGCTTTTCAGGGATGGTTCGGTTCTATTGTAGTTTCGACTAACCTTTTACCAGGAACAATCAGCGTACACATGGGATTGGCGTTGCTGTTGGTTTGCGTGCTTATCTACATGGTTTACATTAACAGAGATCAGGCTGGAAATTCAACAAACTCATCTGGCAATGGAAGTCTGTTACTATCAAACCTAATGTTAACAGGAATGCTCTTGTTTGTAGTACAGATATTTCTTGGAACTCAGGTAAGGGAGTCAATTGATTTGATTGCTAAAGAAATTGCCGACAGATCCTTGTGGGTTGATGAACTGGGATTGTCTTTCTACATTCACAGGACTTACTCTTTACTGATATTAGGTCTGCACATCTGGATGGTGTATCTGTTGAAGAAGTATAAAGACTTTGACAACAGTTTAAACCTAATGTTTAAAACATTAGTTGTATTGATCATTTTGGAGGTATTGTCTGGTGCGTTGATGGCTTATTTTGCTATCCCCGGATTTCTCCAACCTTTGCATTTACTGGTTGCTACCCTTATTTTTGGGGTGCAGTTTTATGCGTATTTGAATTTAAAATTATTGAGTTCGTCTAAACGGATTTTAACATCATGAATAATAGTTCTGTTGTAAACATTTCTGTAGTTGAAAAACTGAAGGCTTATTACGAGTTAATGAAACCTCGTTTGTCTTTTTTGGTTACATTTTCCTCAGGTTTTGGTTACATGCTTGGTGCAACCGGGTCAATTGACTGGTTGTCATTTATAGTATTTTGTATTGGAGGGTTTCTGATTTCAGGAGCATCAGTGACCATCAATCAGATAAAAGAAGTAGAGTTTGATAAGGTTATGAAGAGAACGGCAGGCAGACCCATGCCTACCAATAGAATCAACGCAGCTGAAGCGAACATCTTTACTTTAGCTTGTTTAATTGTAGGGGTGGCGTTACTGTACATCTTTACTAATCCATTGACGGTCCTTTTAACGTTGATTTCTACAATTTTATATAGCTACGTTTATACACCGTTAAAAAGGGTTGGGCCAATTGCGGTATTTGTTGGTGCAATTCCGGGTGCTTTACCACCTTTGATTGGATGGGTTGCAGTTTCCGGTGGTTTTTCATTGGAAGCCTTTATCATATTCGGAATACAGTTTGTTTGGCAGTTTCCACACTTTTGGGCAATCGCCTGGGTTTCCGATGAAGATTATAAGAAAGCAGGATTTAAATTGTTGCCAGGAGGTGGTAAAAAAGATTTGAATACTGCTATTAACATTATGACGTACACTTTGTTTCTCTTACCGTTAGGGTTGTTCCCTGCCTATCTGGGCATTACAGGAATCAATAGTGCAGTGGTGGTTACGATTTGCGGCGTCTTGTTCCTTTCACAAACATTTATGTTGATGAAAGATAACTCAAGAAAATCAGCATTGAGAATCATGTTTGGTTCTTTTCTGTACTTACCGATCGTTCAGATAGCCTTTTTATTAGATAAATTATAAGAAGATGATAAAAGACATGTCAATCAACGAACCGATAGCAAGAAATGTGAGGGCAATGGATCCTCGCAAATTTATGATGTGGTTAATCATAGTGTCTGTTGTGATGATTTTTATAGCACTTTCAAGTGCCTATATTGTAAAACAATCTGATGGTAACTGGCCCATCATCATGTTTCCTGATATGTTCATCTATTCATCAGTAATTATTCTGGTGAGTAGTGTAAGCATGCATTGGGCATATTTGGCTGCAAAGTGGAATAATCTGTTACAAAATAGGTTGGCATTGGTGGTTACATCAATGTTGTCTGCTGCATTTATATATGCGCAATACCTGGCAGCTGTTGATTTGCAGGTAAATCAAAATATGTACTTTACAGGCAGTCATGCAGCTTCTTCATTTATTTATGTATTCGCAGGACTACATATTTTTCATTTATTAACCGGAGTTATCTTCCTGATTGTCATGCTGATAGCTTCATTTAGATACAAAGTACATTCAAAAAGTATGACAAAAATGGAGATGCTGACAACTTATTGGCATTTTTTGGGTGGACTTTGGTTGTATTTATACTTATTTTTGGAACTTAATAATTAGAATTTTAACCTTTTAATTTCTATGGCAAGTACTGCAGTAGTTGTTGATGACAAAAATACCAATACATGGGGCGGTGGAGCCGAACCTATGAAGGCTAGCTACGGTAAGCTGATGATGTGGTTTTTCTTGTTGTCAGATGCTTTTACGTTTTCTGCACTATTGATAACGTATGGTTTAATCAGATTTAAATTTCCTGCATTTGATGGAGACATAGGTGATTTTGTATATTCACAGGATTACTGGCCTTTACCAGATTTTGTTTTCAATGCATTTCCTGGCAGTCACGCAATTGGCGTAGACCATGCACCACTGGTGTTTGTGGGGATCATGACTTTTATTCTGATTTTCAGTAGTGTAACAATGGTACTGGCAGTGGAAGCGGGTCATAGAATGGACCGAAAAGCTGTAGAAAAATGGATGCTTTGGACCTTATTAGGTGGTATCACTTTCCTAAGCTGTCAGGCATGGGAGTGGTCACACTTTATAGAGGGTGTACAAGGTGTTAACCCTAATGGTTTCCAATATACTGGTGTTAAGCTTTTTGATGGATCAGTATTTTTTGGTGCAAATCTTTCAATGAATCAATACGGGCCTCCGAATTTCGCGGCATTATTCTTCTTTATAACTGGTTTTCACGGATTCCACGTATTTAGTGGTGTTGTACTGAACTTTATTATATTCTATCAAACGACCGTCGGAATTCTGGAAAGAAGAGGACATTATGAAATGGTTGAGAAAGTTGGTCTCTACTGGCACTTTGTCGACCTTGTTTGGGTATTTGTTTTTACCTTCTTTTATTTGGTTTAATTAATAAAAGCATTTTTAATTATGGAACAAGAAACTTCACAAGTAACCCCAATTCCAGCTGATAAGGCAAAAATCTGGAAAATCTGGAAGGTGATGCTGATATTAGCAGCAGTAACAGCTGTAGAGTTTATAATTGCACTGGCAATTCCTACTTCTATCCTGGCTCAACCAGTGAAAGTATATATTTACATTGCGTTGACAATTGTAAAAGCTTTCTACATTGTAGGTGAATTTATGCACCTAAGTCATGAAAGAAAGTCTTTGATCTGGTCAATACTTTTACCGGTTATATTCATTGTCTTTATGTTGTTTATTTTCCTATACCAGGGTTCAGCGATATATGATCAATTGTTTTAAAAACATTTGGATAGAACAAAATATTAATAAATCATGTCTGATTAACGGGCATGATTTTTTTTATGAACTGTGATGAATAGTAAGTATAAAGTAGCCACATTGTCTTTGTTGTTTTTGCTTCCGGTAGCGACTTTTCTCTTTTTGAAATTTTTCGGAGAGAATAAGTTTGAAATTCCTTTGCTGAAAAATACCGAAGCAGTTGCACTGTGCGACTCGACATTGGTCAATGTACTGACTGATGATATCAATTTGTTGTTCCTGAAGAATACAACCTGCGAAAAAGTAGGCTGCAGTATTGAAATAGATCAATTAAAGCGTGTGGCACAACGGTATAAAGATGTAAACGGTTTTAGGTATTCGATCCTCAGTGATGAAAAAGTAACCGTTGATTGGAAATTTAAAAATATCAGTGCCTTCAACTATGAAAATACAATGTCTTTAAGTTGCCTTGAATTGAATGACAATGTGAATTATTTCCTGTTGTTTGATAAAAACAAGCAACTCAGGGGAAGCTATGAAATCGACAGAGGTGAAGTAGACCGATTAATAATTGAACTGGATATATTAAATAAATACGAATAATGAATCTTGCTACTAATCATAAAAGTTCGGTAAGAATAATTGCAATCGTATCGGTTGTCATTCCGTTGGCGGTAGCTGTATTGATATTCCTTCCACAGAAGGAGAATTTCCTTGGAGATTGGGTGAAAAATCTTCCTGCTTTTAACGCTTTGATTAATTCTGCAACATCGCTTTTGCTGATATCTGCTTTGGTTGCAGTGAAAAAAGGAAACATAGAATTGCACAAGAAACTAATGATGTCAGCCTTTTTTCTTGGTGCAGTGTTCCTGGTATCCTATATTCTTTATCATCTAACCGTGCCAAGTACAAAATTTGGAGATTTAAATGGTGACGGAGTTCTGAGTGATGCGGAAAGTTTGGCTGCAGGTGGAATCAGGTATTTTTACTATTTCATTTTATTATCCCATATATTATTATCAATTATTGTAGTGCCTTTCGTACTGATGGCATTTTACTTTGCATTGACTGATAAAATCGAGAAACACAAGAAACTGGTGAAATTTACATTTCCGATATGGCTTTACGTTTCAGTGACTGGTGTTTTGACATACGTATTAATTAGTCCGTATTATTGATAAAAATTGAATTTTATAAGTGTCTTAAACGTTACAGTAATATGTTCAAAAAGATTTTGATGACCATGCTAATGCTCATTGCCGCGACAGTAGTCAGTTACGGTCAATGTGCTATGTGTAGAACAACAATTGTTAACAATGTAAGTCATGGTGAAACAACAGTGGCTGCATATTTGAACACAGGAATATTATATCTATTTTTCACACCTTATATATTGGTGGCTATTATTGGCTATTTTTGGTATAAGAACAGCAAATTGAATGACAAAGATTTCAGCATTATCAGCAGGCTTAAAAGGTAAGTGTCCCCGTTGCAGACAGGGAGATATGTTTACTCACGGTACCTTTGTGATTAATAAGATTTCCAGCATGCCAAGACAGTGCGAATCCTGTGGACTACAGTTTGAAATAGAACCGGGATTTTATTTTGGCGCTATGTTTGTCAGCTATGCATTTTCAGTTGCCATTTTGTTGGTCAACACCTTCGTTTTATATTTTCTATTCTCGGATCCGGATATTTGGGTGTATATCACCAGTGTAGCAATTACCTCTATTCTTTTATACCCTATCGTATTCCGATACTCAAGAATCATATTTTTACATGTATTTGGTGGTATAAAATACGATTCGCGATATAGTGTCCCGCAATCCAGATAAACTGGTTCGATACTTGCTGTATAAATTTGACAGCAACTATAAGTGTATTGAATTTAGGTTATCGCTGAATCTTTTCTGATATTCACCTATCTTTATTTATTCTATGGTACTGATGCTGTCAAGGCACTTAGAAAAATGAATAATGCAGGGTAAAAAAAGCCTATTTTCAAGATCGATTGTAGTAGTTAAAGATGAAATTTTCAGAAAGCCATTCGGTTATTTGTGGATTTCATTAATTGCCTTTCTGATCCTGGCCTTTGTTGTCAATCGCTATGGATTGAGCATTAAAAATAACCCTTGTTTTGTAGCTCAGGTAGTGGAAGATCAGATAAATCCTATTCTTCAGTCGATGGAAAAAAGAATTGAAGAATATGGTGCTGAATCTTACGATTTCAGGACGATAGGTCAGGATTCCAGATTCAACGAACGGTTTAACTTGTTTTACTATGAAAAGCAGGAACTGAAGTATTGGACAGATTTTAAAACGATTGTCCCTTATCACAAACTACCGAAAAGCGATCAGTTTAATTATTTTACTTACAACGGCAATAAATATATCATTAAGAGAAGAGAAATTGCTGAGAACAGAGAAGTCTTCGCAGTTCTACAGTTGTATCAACAGTTTCCTTTTGAAAATCAATACCTCAATTCTGGCTTCAATGAAGATGTTTTCCCAGGACAAAATTTTGAACTTTACCATTCTAAAAAGGAAAATCAGGTAAACTATAAGGGTGCGTATCTGTTTTCAATTATTGGTACTGAATCCAAAGAATGGGTGCCTGCCTATATTAATTGGATAACCGTTTTATTGTACAGCGTTGGAATTTCTATCATAGCCTTACTGATCATACTTTACGCTGTAAGAATGGCCGGAAATGGCTATTTTTTCCTTGGTTTACTTCTGCTGGTCTTCGGATTGGGAGGGATGAGATATGTCATGATTGCCCGAGAATTTCCATTCAAAGTTCTCAATATTGGTATTTTTAACCCGGTTAATTTCACAGACGGATTTCTCAACCCTTCAATGGGCGATTTGTTTCTCAACTTGTTGACTGGTCTTATTATTATTTTGTATGTGCAGTACGGCCTAAGGTTTTCGCTATTACTGAAAAAGTTTCTCATCAGTAAATCTGTGATTTTATGGGTGGCAGTATGCTCAATTATGACTTTTTTGTCATTGATTTCCTTTAGGTATATCTATTACATTACCAGAAACATTTTAAGTAACTCTCAAATAGAGCTGGATATCGTATCCAGTATCTCTTTTGATGAACTAAGAATTACAGCGCTCATTGTATTCATCATTGCAGGGTTGATTTTTTTCTTCATTCAGTACTTCAGCCTGAAGTTACTCAAAAGGCTATATCAACTCTCAGGGTGGGCTTTGGTAGTTTCAGTGGGTATCTCACTGACAGCTTACAACTATTATAATACAAAACACTTTTGGGTTTTTGTGTTGTTGTTAGGAGGATTTTGGTTGTTTTCAGCCAATTTCAAAGCCATTCGCTATTTGGGTAAGGTACGATATCTGACGTTCTTGTATTTCTTCCTAGCGGCAATAATCACTTCAGTATTGGGCAGCTTCGCCATCTACAAACAGTTTGAGTTTGACGAAGAAACAGAAAAAAGGAAGTTTGCTAATAACCTGTTGATTGAAAGGGATATCATGGGAGAATACCTGCTTTCTCAAACCATAGAAAGAATAAAGAAAAATGATTTCTTAGCAACCAGAATGTACAGCGATCAGCTGGCAAAAGGAAAAATCGCCGAAACGATCAATAAGCATTACCTGGTGGATTATTTTGACAGGTATCACGGCAAAGTGCACTTGTTTAATGCGCTCGGAGAACCCTTCTCACAAAATGAGTTTGAAATGAATTTTGAGGACTTTCTCGAAGCTAAGATTGGTGACAGTGGTAAAACTGATTATCCCAATATTTACTATGTAAAGAAGACAGGAGTACAGGACCGCTATTTTGTGGCGATTCCGATCAATAGATTTAGCAGACTTTTGGGTACTATTGTGATAGAACTGACGCTGAAACGGTATGTTTCCAGGTCCGTATATTCTGAATTACTTGTTGAAAATAAATACTCAGGAGCGAGTTCTACTAAATTTGATTATGCCTACTATGAAAATGACAAGGTACTCATGAAAGTAGGAAATTTCAATTTTGAGAGAAATTTTGATACCAAGTATTTTGACGACCGAAAAATATTTGGCTCAGGCATAGAAGTTGGAGATTATCATCACTTTGGTGTGGATACTAAGTCGGGTAAGAAGATAGTTATTACCTCTCCTAATTATAAATTCACGAATATATTATCAAATTTCTCATTCCTGTTTTTAATGCATATAATGGGAATTACGCTGATTATATTTGTCTATCGATATTTTTTCTCATCAGGCAGGGGACAGTTTTATTTCTCCACCAAGATTCAGCTATATCTGGGAGCTTCATTTTTTATTCCGCTCTTCATCGTAAGTGTTGCAATTCTCAATTCTCTCAATAGCTCTTACAAAGCTGAAATCAACAAAAGCTACCAGAAAAGAGCCAGTAGAATTGAGGAAAATATTAACGATTTATTGGAGCAGTTTTTCGATGGCCGAATGAATGAAAATGCCGTTAGTTTAAGGCTTTCCAACATCTCGGAAATTGTCCAAAATGAAGTATATATCTACGACATGAAGGGGAATTTGGTGGTTTTCAGTCAGCCTCACATTTATGATTTGGAGATTCTGTCGCATCAGATTAATCCAATAGCTTTGATGGAAATCATCTACAACAATAAAGAGCGAGTAGTATTGAATGAATCCATCGGGAATTTAGAGTATAAAACTTCTTATTTGTCTATCAAAGATACTAAAACGAATGAATTGATTGGTTTGATGGGAATGCCGTTTTTTGAGTCTAAAAATCATCTCAAAAGACAGCAGATTGAGGTTTTTACAAGTTTGATTAATATTTTCATTCTCATATTTATTGTCTCGCTCGTTGTTGCCTATTTCGCTGTAAAAATTCTTACCGATCCATTGAAGCTGTTGACACAGAAGATCAAGAAAACGAGCTTTTCCGACCTCAATCAGCCACTTGAGTACGAATCTAAGGATGAGATAGGGATTCTGGTTGATGAATATAATCAGATGCTCAGAAAGTTTGAGGAGAGCAAGAAAGCACTGGCCAGGAGTGAGAAGGAGGCCGCATGGAAAACAATAGCACAACAGGTTGCCCATGAGATTAAAAATCCACTGACACCCATGAAGCTGACTTTGCAACAAATGCAAAGAGTGATCGATTCCGATGATCGCCTACATCGGTCTATCAATAACCTGTTGTTACAGGTGGATACCTTGAGCGATATTGCTACGTCGTTTTCTACATTTGCCAAAATGCCCATTCCGGAGAGTCAGCCTTTTAACATCGTAGGGGTGCTGAAGGAATCAGTACGCCTGTTTGAAAATGAACATGGAAATATTACTGATAATTTTAGTGCAGATGAACTCGTGGTGGTTGGAGACAGTAAGCTGACCGGTAGGATTTTTAATAACTTGCTGATCAATGCTTTGCAGTCTGTTCCTGAGGAAAGGGAACCAGAGGTTTCTGTAGAGTTAAAGCACAGTGATAAAAAGGTGAAATTATCGATTTCTGATAATGGAGCTGGTATTCCTGAGGAGTTTCATAACAAGATTTTTATTCCCAATTTTACGACGAAGATTAAGGGCAGTGGGATCGGTCTGGCAATAGCCAAAAGAGGAATTGAGCACGCCGGAGGATCTATCTGGTTCGATTCCTCAGAAGAGGGGACTACTTTCTATATTGAATGGCCGCTCAGTAAACAGTAGTCATGATCATTTCTGTTAATCTATTGCGTTAATTTCTCTGCCTTCGTATTTTTAGAATTCTCAGTCGCGTGACGATGTTATCTGTCATAGAATTGGAAATCCAGTTGATAGCTCTATCAGTTATCTCGCCTAAGGAATCATCAATTATTGAGAGGTCTTCAGACACTGATGGTATCAATATGGTATATTAGGCTTCCTTAACTTGATAGACACAGTTAACCAATAATCATTATTAATTGATTGTCTAATGGAGTCAGTCCCATGTTACTCTGTTGATTAAAAGTAGTTGATCTTATGAAAGTAAATTTTGCTTCCTTGAAAGAATAGTTAGCATTTTATTAAAATTCTACTTTATTAACTACTATTCTTAGTTCCGGCTTGATTATTGCTGTTGTAATTCAATATTAAAATAAATCACTGGCGACCCTGTTGATAACATAACAACTGAGTTTGTCTGAGTTAAACTTAAAATTACTCTTATGAAGAAATTTATCTACTTGTTTTTGATTGCTACTTTATTGTATTCATGCGTAGAAGATGATGGATTAGAAGTAGAAAGAGAAGAAAAGAATTTTTACCTACCATATTTTAGTGCTAAAAGGGGAAATGAAATAGTTACACTTGCCCTTACAGATCCAAGACCTTTAACCTCTTACGTACCTGGCGGGATCCCGGTAGCTCCTGATTTTGTTGAAATTTATATGTCGGAAAACGGAACAGATTTTGAGCTGTACGATCAGGTTGATAGCACTGTTTTCAACGTGGAAGTAGGCGATCTGAAGAATAATCAATTGTATTATTTTAAAATACGTAGCATCAGGGTAGGGCAGGAAAGTAAGGAGTCCTGGACATTACTGACATCCCCAAAAGAAGAAAAATGGCCTGCTGCAATCATTCCCGGGCTGGATAAATATGGTGAGTTTTTTCGCTTTTCAAAAGACAAAACTTATTTAAGTTATAGAGCGTTTGGCGACGATTCTTTTGAAACAGAAAGATTGTTTTTGTACAATGTTGATTCCAGGGAACTAAGTGTTTTAGCAGAGAGGTCTTACCTGGATAATTGGTCAAAGTACTCTAATAAAGCCATTTACAGCACCACAGAAACAATTGATTACACAATATATACTGATCAAATCATCCTTCATGACGCAGATACAGGTGAGGAAACGGTATTAATAGATAGCCCGGAAAGCAGGAGTGTATCCAATATGATATTAGCAGATCAGGATAGGAAAGTATATTTTCTATCAAGTGAGGGGGCGCAAGAGTCTTATTACTTTAATATCTGGGAAATGGATTTGGCAACCAAAGAAAGAAAGATGATAGTAGACCTGGAAGCCATTGGACTGGCCAGCTGCTGGGAGTTAAATTTATCCGATGACGAGCAAACGTTCTATATGGATTCGCGAAAAAGTGGGGAACGAAGAACTATCTATCAGTATAGTCTAGTCGAAAATTCCTCCAAACGATTATTTGACCTCTCAATTGAAGCAACAAGGCCCAGAATTTCTCCGGATGGAAATAAGGTTGCATTTATTTCTGATGCAAGTGGTGAAGATGAAATTTGGGTTTATAGAATGGATACCGGCAGCTTTTCGCAGGTTACTGGCGATGAGTTTTATGATTTTGATCACAGAGGAAATCCAATGCATTGGTTGAATTCCAATGAGTTGGGCATTAGCTATTACTCTCAGCTATCTAAGGGGGAGGTCCTTACAAGTGTATCCATTGATTGATTATTGTAAATTGTAGTTCATAGATTTTCGGTGTATAATTTTATCGATGTATCGTTAAAAAGAAAATGGAATTAATTAAGTATATTGAATTGAACTAAATCATCAAATTATGAAAATACTAAAGTGTAAAGATCTCTCCGTAAGAGAAATGAAAAGTCTCACAGGTGGTAAGCAAGGAAACGATACCATCGTAAGAAAGAAGCCCGGAAGAACGACCTACAAGAAAAGCTGACGACATTCTTATTAAATAAATTCCAATACACTGATCATGGACAAAATCAATAAACTTTCGAAAGAGAAAATGAAGATGCTGGTAGGGGGTAAAACTAAAAGACCAGGAATGATGACTTATAGTAACGTGACACTGAAATCGAAAAAAGATTGAAACTATGAAGAAGATCAAAATTTCCGAAATAACTAAAATGGAAATGAAAGCTTTGACAGGAGGTAAAATCACTTTCAAAGCAAAAGAGGGTGCCGCATTTGCAAGAAAGAAAGATTAATCAAAAAAAGAGTTGCGATCTGAGCTGAAAGCTCAGATCGCAACTCTTTTTCAAGCTCTTTCACGCCATTTCTGTTGTTGTTGTGGGCTGTAATAGGTCCAGGCAACTATTCTGCTGATTTTATTGCCTTGTCCCATGGGGATGGTCCTGACATCAGTAACTCCGGCATTTTTTAAAGCGCCGTAGATCGAATTTAAATTGCTTTCTTTTGATACCAGAGAAGAAAACCAGAAGCAGGCATTGGCGACTTTTCTGCTTTCTGAAATCATCGTTTTTATAAATTGTTTTTCTCCACCAGGGCACCATAGCTCATGACTTTTACCTCCAAAGTTGAGAACAGGCTTGTCAGTTTTTTTCTTACTGAGGTTTTTGACTTTCCTTTTTGAACCGGATGCTGCCTCTTCAGCAGAAGAATGAAATGGAGGATTGCAAACGGTCAAATCGATTTTTTCTGATGGGCTTAAAACATCCTTGAGTACATTCTTGGAATGATGCTGTTTCCTAATCTCGACTTTGTCCATGAGGCTCAGGTTTTTAGCGATGATATTTTCAACCGACTCCAGTGCTTTGAAATCAGTTTCCGTAGCAATAAAATTCCATTCATATTCGTGAATACCAATGATTGGATAGATGCAGCTCGATCCCGTACCGATATCCATACACCTGACCCGATTTCCTTTCGGTATGATCCCACCATTGCAGTCAGCCAGCAAGTCCGCCATGTGATGAATGTAATCAGCTCTTCCCGGAATAGGAGGGCAGAGGTAGTTTTCGGGTATTTCCCAGTACTTCAAGCCATAGTATAGTTTTAATAGAGCACCGTTCAGAGCTCTGACAGAATTTGGGTTGGCGAAATCGATCGATTCATTGCCATACTTATTGGTTATCAGGTGATCAGCAAGTGTTGGATGAACAGCAATCATCGCTTTGAAATCATATTGACCCTGATGTTTATTCCTTTGATGTAACCTCTGCTTGCTCATACTACGTCCTGATTAGTCTGCAAAGATGAAACTATTATTCGAAACCTTCTTCATAAAAGTAGGTGCTCCCCAAAAAGAGCATTGATAAAATATAAAAATCTGAATTGATCTGTAATTCGTAAAAGCTGATTTACTGCTATTAGAGTTAGCTTCCGTTTTTTCCCGTAAGTACATTTACTTTCGGGTTGATTGGGTTTCCGGCGCTTCTTCTGAAAGAGACGATCTGTCCGGTATGGTAAATGGCATCCGCCAACGGTCCATTCAGTACATGCCAAAATGGAATTTCTGTACTTCGATCGCCAACAGCAAATGTGATGTTGAGTCCTTCAACTGCTTTAGCATCCATATTTAAAAAGAGGTCACTTGCTTTTTTGAGGTTGTGAAGTGTAGCTATCCTAATTTCCTGATGATCGTTAAATTCAGTTTTCTCACTTCTTTTATTCGGAGTACCAGTCGCAGCGTTAAGAATCATAACTGATAAATCATAGATATGAACCATCGTTTCCTGAACATTACTGGCATCTTCGGATGGTCTATAAGCAATATCTGATGCCGTTAAACCTTCGGAAGCCCAGTAGAACCGATAACCTAAGCCATCAATCATTCGTGCAATTACATTTCCTGAGGTGTAGTCCGATGGATAAGAGGGTATCTCTTCGTAAGGAAGTGCTTCCTCTTTTTGCGCATGGGCATTCATCGATAGAGCAAGTAAAATGAAAACTGAAATCCATGGCAATCTCATGATTTCATCGTTTTTTTGATTCTTCTCATCATTTTATTGGCGAAAACAAAATCATTGAGTTCTTCTACATCTGCATGAAGGATACTTTCATTATCACCTTCCCAGATTTTATGCCCTTTGTAGAGAAACATGATGTTTTCACCAATTTCCATTACACTGTTCATGTCGTGTGTAACTACTACCGTCGTGATCTGATATTCGTCTGTAATCTCTTTTATCAGGTTATCAATTCTGATCGATGTTTGAGGATCCAGCCCTGAATTTGGCTCATCGCAAAAAAGATAGTTTGGATTATTCACAATAGCTCTGGCAATACCCACTCTTTTCATCATACCACCACTAATTTCCGAGGGCATCAGTTTATTGGCATTCTGCAGGCTTACCCGTTCCAGACAAAAATTAACTCTCTCGAGCTTTTCATCCATTGGCATTTTAGTCAACACATTCAGTGGAAACATCACATTCTGTTCTACGGTCATACTATCAAACAAAGCACTTCCCTGAAAAAGCATCCCTATTTCTCTTCTTACCTCTGTGATCAACTGATTGTCGCCGGTGGTGAAGTTTCTGTTATCATATAACACCTCACCTTCCGTAGGAGCTATCAGACCGACAATATTTTTCAGCAAGACACTTTTGCCTGTTCCACTGGCACCTATGATCAGGTTTGTTTTGCCTTTGTGAAATTCACCGCTTATTCCTTTTAGAATTTCCTTGTCATCGAATGACTTTTTAATGTTTCTGATTTCTATCATCCGAGTAATAATTTAGCCAATATATAATCTGCACATAAAATAGCGATACAGCTGTTAGTAACAGCACTGGTTGATGCCTGACCTACTTCCAACGCGCCACCTCTGGTATAAAAACCTTTATAGGCCGAAATAGAGGCCACCAGAAATGCAAAAACAAATGCTTTGATGAGTGCGAAGGTAACGTTAAATGGAATGAATTCGAATCGGATACCGTAGATGTAGTCGTAACCCGTGATTATTCCGGTGAGCAAACTAGTCAAATAGCCGCCGTAGATGCTTAAAAAACCTGCTAAAACTACCAGCATAGGGTAGGTAACCATTGAGGCAAGCACTTTAGGCAATACCAGGTAAGAAGTAGCATTGATTCCCATCACTTCCAAAGCGTCAACCTGTTCGGTGATTCGCATGGTTCCTAATTCCCCCGCTATGTTAGAACCAACTTTTCCGGCAAATACAATTGCCATAATGGTAGGGGCAAGTTCGAGGATTGTCATATCTCTTACCACAAGTGAGATGACATAATCAGGAATAAGCGGGCTTATGAGGTTATAAGCCGTCTGAATGGTTGTAACCGCTCCCATAAATGTTGCGACTATCGTCACAATGAAAACAGAATTGTACCCTATTTTTATACACTCCTCAAAAAACAATCCGATGTAAGTTCTAAAGGACTCCCTCCGGATGATTAGATTGCCTAAAAAAATAAAATACTTTCCTATACTTTTCATTTAGTCGAGTTAATTTGAGCTGGTCTTTGATTTCATTAACTTGCGGAAAATTAATAATAAGTCTGAAAGATAACGAATTTCCTCAGACGTGTATTTGAAACTATTTAAATGTCAGGACAAAATCAAAGAAAAACAGCAGTTGTAACAGGTGGTACCAAAGGTATTGGACGTGCAATCATTGAAAAGTTCTTAGCAAACAAAATAGATGTGATTACCTGTTCCCGTAACGAGGAAGATCTTAAAGCTTTCAAAGCAGAGGTTCAGGAAAAATTTGAAGATGCCAGAGTTTTCGTAAGTAAAGTGGATATGTCGAAGAAATCAAACGTTTTGGATTTTCTCGATTTCATCAAATTGACAGGTAGAAAAATAGAAATTCTGGTGAACAACGCAGGCGTTTTTATACCTGGAGCTTCTCATCAGGAAGAGGATGGTATGCTGGAATTAATGATGTCGACAAACTTATATAGTGCGTACTACCTTTCCAGAGGTATTATTCCCGGAATGAAGGAAGCTAAAAACGGCTATATTTTTAATATATGTTCTATTGCCAGTTTGCAAGCCTATGACAATGGTGGCTCTTACAGTATTTCTAAGTTTGCCATGCATGGTTTTAGTAAAGCGCTGAGAGAGGAAATGAAGGATTTTGGCGTTAAAGTTACTTCTATCTTACCTGGTGCAACTTACACAGCAAGCTGGGAAGGAGTGGATCTTCCAAAAGAGCGCTTTATGAAGCCCGAAGATGTGGCTGATTTGGTCTATGCAACCTATACATTGCAGGGAAATACCGTAGTAGAAGACCTGGTAATGAGACCTCAACTGGGGGATATTTGACGATTTTTAAAATACCATAAGACAATGTCACAGGTGGTTTTCTATTGATTGACTTTTCATTTTTTAGCGGTCGATTTTTGTAGTTTCATTTAAATTATGATTTAAACATAAAAATCGACTAATACAGTAAATCAAAAATCAGCATAATAAATCTTTTGTGATAACCTTTATTATTTTAGTGTAACAAAAATTGTTGCTACTGGTTTTAAGAGTAGACAAGCTTAGTAAATGGATATTTCAGCAAAAGCCGTAAAGGATAAAATCAATTATTGTAATTCATTAACATCTTACAGCCGCAGAGTTACCCGGGAGGTTAATATTGGTGGAGTAGCTATGGGAGGTGATAACCCAATCAGAGTCCAATCGATGACAACAGTCGATACGATGGATACCATGGGTTCTGTGGAAGAGGTACTCCGAATGGTTGAATCAGGATGTGAATATGTAAGAATCACAGCTCCCAGTATCAAGGAAGCGAAAAATCTGGAAAACATTAAAAATGAACTTCGCAAGAGAGGTTGTAATGTGCCACTGGTAGCAGATATCCATTTTACACCAAATGCAGCAGAGCTGGCAGCTAAGATTGTTGAGAAAGTTCGTGTAAATCCTGGGAACTATGCAGATAAAAAGAAGTTTGAAGTCATAGAATATACCGACGAATCCTATCGGGAAGAGCTGGAAAGAATTCGTGAAAAGTTTTCGCCACTGGTAGAAATCTGTAAAGAGCATGGTACTGCCATGCGGATCGGCACGAATCACGGTTCGTTGTCCGATAGGATAATGAGCAGATATGGTGATACGCCTTTGGGAATGGTAGAGTCAGCTCTTGAGTTTATCAGAATTTGTGAAGATCTTGAATACTACAACCTGGTGGTGAGTATGAAATCTTCCAATCCTCAGGTGATGGTGCAGGCTTACAGGCTATTGGTCAACAGACTTGAAGCGGAGGGATTGCAGCCTTATCCTTTACATCTGGGAGTGACAGAAGCTGGCGAGGCTGAAGATGGACGAATTAAATCCGCTGTAGGAATCGGGACGTTATTGGAAGACGGTCTTGGTGATACGGTGAGGGTTTCTCTGACGGAACCGCCTGAAGTGGAAGCGCCGGTTGCCAAAGTGCTTACAGACCGTTATCACAGCAGAAATACCGAGATTGCCAATGCTCCGATAAGGGATGTTAGCGATTTTGATCCTTTTTCCTACCATAGAAGAGAAACAGTTGAAGTACAAAACTTCGGTGGAGCCAATGTTCCCCGGGTAATTGCAGATATCAGCGATATTGAAACTGTAGAATGGAGAGACTTGAAAAGTGTTGGGCATTTTTATTTACCTGAACTGGATAAGTGGAAAATGAATGACCTGGGTGCTGATTATCTTTATGTGGGTAATCGACCTATTCCCTTTATGGTTCCCAATGGCTTAAAGCAAATTCTCGACTATTCCGCATGGCTTAGCCACAATGATCAAAACCATTGCTTTCCGCTGATAGATAGTGAAACCGCTAGTAATGAAGATCGTAAGTTTAGCAGCCAGGTAAACTTTCTGAAGCATGATGCTGAGGACCTC